>NZ_JAYWVC010000169.1:0-17412 GCF_036281785.1 Streptomyces chiangmaiensis
GTGCAGCGGGCTGAGCAGGAAAAAACCTCTGTGGCTGGGGCCGGTCGGCTCCACGGCTTTAGCCACCTCCCCGGTCCGGGTCCCGCGTCGAGCAAGATCAGGGGGCCACTCGTGCACATTGCGGGCAGGTCCAAAGCCTGCCCGAGTTGCCAACCAGCGTACGGCCCCCTGATCATGCTCGACCCCAGACCGGGCAGGCCACCGGCCAAACCCGTTCCACCGACCTCAATTCGAACTCACTGGCCATTTCCGGGAGGCGCGCATTTAGGCATTACATTGCTAGATGAAATTCCGATGTAAGCCCACAGCGTCCCTCCCAGTTCGGCCAACGCGGTGAAAGATACAGCCGTCGAGGTCGCTGGTCGTCTTTTTTGAGGGCGCGTGCTGGAATTAAGGCGACCTGCCTATCGGGGTGCATAGCTGATGGTCTGGGCTGCGCCATTTCTACCCATGTCCGCTGTTGCTTGTACGCCGTGTTGATTGGAAAACAGATGGTGGAAATTTCCGCAGTTAAGCTTTCCTGGCGCACGCGCACTGCATCGGTGTCCCTGGTAGCACTTGCGATCGCGAGTGCTCCGCTGGCCTCTCAAGCCCAGGCTCTGGTTACGTCGCCGGGGGTGAACGCCCGGCATGCACCTGGCACTCCGGGGGCCCCGCAGGCCCCGGTTACGGTGTTCGTCGAAGACTTCGAAAACGCAGGCGAGACTCCGATCTTCCTGGAGGACTACGTCGGCGCTCCACCGCTCAACGAGACATACACAGCCGACCCCCCGTGGCTTGACCACGGACAGTGCAACGGCATCATCCTCAATCAGGCCGGTGCTGATGAGCCTAACTGCCCGCCAGTATTGAAGAACCTGGCCAATGCGCTGGGACAGGTAGGCGGAACGAATCCGCCGACCAACCACGTGGTCGCGGCCTACACCAACTGGGTGCCACCTGGCGCCGACCGGGTGGAGTTCCGGACCAAGCAGCCGATCCCGATCGCGAAGCCGAACCGCTACATCACCTTCGCAGTGGACGTAGCCGCCGTGAATTGCGACCAAGCGGCTCCTCCGCTGCTGAAGTTCTATCTGACCGGCAACGGGTCAGACATCCCTACCTTCACCACCCCCATCAATCCCTGCGCCGATCCCAACTCCAAGCCCTACCCCGGAGGAAGCGGGTTGAGGGCCGGGGCGTTCGCCAGCAACAGAGCTGTACTGTTCAACGATATCCAGTTGGGCATCAAGATGGTCAATGGGCAAGGCGACTGGTTCGGTAATGACCATGCATTCGACAACATCCGGATCCTAGATGCGACTCCGCAGCTGGACAAGGCGTTCAATCCTGCCACGATCGATCAGGGTGGCACCTCGACACTCGCTATGACGGTGACCAACACCAGTGAACTGGCGGCGAAGAACGACTTCAGCTTCGCCGACAACCTGCCCGCTGGAGTGAAGGTGGCCTCGAACGCGAACGCATCGACGACCTGCGGCAACGGCACGGTGTCCGCGACGGCGGGGGGCGCGTCCGTTGCTCTGAACGGCGGCGACCTGGCCGCCGGCGAGAAATCCTGCACGGTCACGGTGAACGTCACGGCCGACAAGCCGGGCACCTACGTCAACCGCCCCGAAGCGATCTCCACGGTTGGCTTGAATCCCCCGGACCCCGCGACCCTGACCGTCAAGAAAAAGGGAGCAGCGGTGGGCACCGCGACGGGCTCGGGCGGTCTGCTTTCCGGCAATGTGGTGCAGGTACCGGTGGACATCCCGGTCAACGCTTGCGGCAACTCCGTGAACTTCATCGGACTGCTCAACCCGGCGACGGGCAACGTCTGCGTCAACGGCTAGCCGACCAGGTCACTCGCCGCGCCGGGACCGGGCGGGTCTCGGCGGGCACAGATCGTCCGGCTGACATCACCAGTTGACATCAACGCCGCTGAACGAGGGCAGACAACGGCAACTCTGCCCGCAGTGGCAGACAGCCATAAGGGCCCGTTCCGTGAGGTCGCCGCACGCAGCGATCGAACTTGTAAAGCGAAGGTCGTCGGTTCGAATCCGACAGGGGGCTCACCCTCTGACCTGCGTCGGAGCATCAAACAGGCCCACCGGAGACCGCCTCCGGTGGGCCTGTTGAGCGTCAATGGGAACGCCATGGGAACGCGGCGTCAGGCGGCGTCCTCGCTGGGAACGCCGGCGGGATTCTCGGCCGTTTGAGCACCGGCCTTCGCGTCCGGCTCGTGAGCAACGTCACGGTGCGCCGGGGACTTGCGCGGGACCAGAGCAAGCGGAGCCTCGGCCTGGGCGTCCTCGAACTGCGGCAGCACGGACGTGTACGTGTCGGCAGTTAGCGAGTACGAGCCGTGCCCCAGCAGATTCTGGATGGCCTTCATGTGCAGGCCGGCAGCCAGCGACAGCGTCGCCGCGCAGTGCCGCAGGTCGTGCAGCCGCACCGGCGGCAGGCCGAGCCTCGCCACCAGGCGCGTGAACGTCTGCGACAGGTGCTCCGGGTGGTAGGCGCGACCGTCCTCCCAGGTGAACACCAGGCCCGTGTCCTTCCACGCCTTGGCGCTCTCCTCCCACTCGGCGCGCTCCCCGGCCTGCCGCTCGCGCCACAGTTCCAGCAGCTTCCGCGTCTCCGAGTCCAGCTTGATCGTCCGCTCGCCGCTTTCGCTCTTGGGGGTGTCCTCCCACACGTCGTATGACGCGACCACCAGCTGCTCGCTGATGTGCACGGTGCCGTGTGTCAGGTCGGTCTCCGCCCACGGCAGGCCGGCAGCCTCGCCGCGGCGCAGCCCCCTGAAGATCATCAGGTGGAACATCGGGTACAGGCGGTGCCCGGCGACGGCGTCCAGGAACTCGCCTGTCTGCTCGGGCATCCACACCATGACCTTGCCGGGCTTCTCGCCGGTCTGACGCCACGCCTCGATCCGGGCCGGTGTCCACACGAGCGGCTTGGGGCGGACGTACTTCGGCAGGACGACACCCTTCGTCCAGTTCTCGGAGATCAGCTTCTCGTCCACGGCGTCGTCCAGGGCGCCGGAGAGAGTGTTGCGCATCCTCAACTGCGTGCCGGGGCCGGTCACATGCGTGGGCAGGGCGCGGGCTTCCGTCAAGGCGGCCTTGGCGTCCTGCCACGCCTGGCGCAGCCCCTCGGGGCGCGGCCGGTGCGGGCAGTCCTTCCAGGCCGCGTGCGCGGCGCGTTCGGCAGCGAGGGCCTGGTGCGCCTTGCGCTGGTTTTCTGCGTGGACCTCGTTGTCGGCCCACAGCTTCTCGGACATGCCCTGGATGTGGCGGGTGCGCAGTTGCAGCAGCTTGGTCGCCCCGAGATAGGGGATGAAGACCCGCTCGATGTAGTCCTTGTAGCTGGTGCGGGTGGACCGCTTGAGGTCGACCCGATTGGCGAACCAGCGGCGCAGATAGTCCGCGACGGTCTCCTCGCTCAGGACGTCCACGCCGCCCTGTGCGAGCTTCCAGACTGCCTCGGCTGCGGTGGTTGCGTCCTTCTTCGTGCGGAAGCCGCCCTTCTTGGCGCGCGGTCGGCGCTTGCCGTCCGGGCCGGGGGGCAGCTCGATGGAGTAGTACCAGGACCCGTGGTCGCGCTGCTTCAGCTTGGGGCAGGCCTTCTCCAGGAAGCCGCTCTTCTGGTTGCCGTCCTCGTCCAGGACCGGCCGGCCAGCCTTGTCCAACAGTGGGCCCTTGCAGGCAGAGTTGTCCGGCCGCCCTGCTCTAGGTGCCAGCGAGGCGGCGACGGCGTTGTGTGCGCTCGCCGTCATCCCTTGGTCGAGGACATCGTCGAGTCCTAAGCGGACCTCATCGAGTGGCGGGGCGCAAGCGCCACCGCCAGCTCACGGGCGCTCGTCCGCGGCACCCGGTCGGACAGCGCCGATGCGATGGAGTCCACCCACTCCTCTGTGGTGATCTCGCCGAGGAGGAGCGGCAGGTCGCGTTCAGGGGCGTAGGCCGCTCTTACGGTGGTGCCCTCGGCCAGTCCCGCAGCACAACCCGCCTCGAAGGGCCTGCTGGATATCTCGGAAACCGTCACCGTCCTGAATAGGACAACGTTCGACCACCGCTAGATCGCAACCAGGAACAGGCCCTAGCAGGAGATCGGTCCCACCCGCGACCCGCACGAGATCGCCGCCCTCGAAGCCGAACGCTGGGCCCCTACCGCGACGCCTTCGGCCTTTGCACCGGCTGCGGCCTGAAAGGACGCGTCGAACGCCGCTGAGCGGCCGACGACTCCGGCTCCCGGAAGTCCCTCCCCCGTACGCCCAGCCCTGGAAGTGAGCGCCCTGCCCACACGCCTGCAGCTATGTCGGCCAGTTCGAGATCCACCTGGGCATCCTGTACGGACGGGCCCGCAGATCAGCGCGAGCAGATAGCCCGTCCTCAGCGGCCATGAGGGCCTGTGAGACGGTCTCTTTGGGCCGCAAGGCCAATGCGCCACGAAAAATCGATCACAAGTGCGGCACAATCTCGCCGCATTAGGCCCGCCGCGTTTACGCTGCGCGGGTGTCCCAACAGCCCGTGTCCCGCTCATCCTTGCCAGGCCGCAGCAGCAGGCGCCGACCGACTCTGCAGTCGCGTCTCGTCAGCGTGTTGGTCTCCGTCCTCGTCGTCGCCGCATGTGCTGCCGGAGTCGTGGCATTGACCGGCGGTGGCTCGGCCACCTCCCGGACGCCAGACGACGGCGGCATCGGTGCGTCGCCATCGTCCGCGACAGCGCAGTCCGAGAAGCACGACCGTACGCACAACCTCCGATTCGGCCTCTCCTACGGCGACACGCTGACCTGGATGACGGACGCCCAACTGAACAAAGCAATGCAGGACGCCAAGGAACTCGGTGTCCACTGGCTGCGGGTGGACCTGTCCTGGCGGAACATCCAGCCTGACTCACCCACCCAGTACCTGTGGGACCGCTTCGACCGGGTGGTTGCCGCGGCCCGCGCCCAGCACCTGGAGATCCTGGCGACCCTCTCCTACACCCCTCGGTGGGCCGGCGACCCGTCCTGCGCGCGAAGCCAGACCTGCCCGCCCGCCAACAATGCACGATTTGCCGAGTTCGCGCGGCACGCCGCCGAGCGCTATGCATCCCAGGGCGTGCACACTTGGGAGATCTGGAACGAGCCGAACATCCAGAAGTTCTGGCTCACCGGCCCCAGCATCGAGCGCTATACCGGGCTGCTCACCGCCACCTCGAAGGCCATTCGCTCCGTCGACCCCGACGCGTATCTGCTCCTCGGCGGCCTCGCCGCCGTGGAGACCATCCCGTCCAAGCAGTACGTGTCCCACAAAACGTTCCTGGAGGGGCTGGCGCGGGAGGGCGCGCTGAAGCAGGTGGACGCCATCTCGTACCACCCCTACACCTATCCGTTGCTTCCCAGCACCGAGACCGCCACGGGTACCCGCTTCCAGGACATCGACCGTACTCCCGACAGCCTCGTCTCCACGCTCGAGCGGTACGGCGAGCCGGACATGCCGGTGTGGCTGACCGAGACCGGGGCGCCCACCTGGTCCGGCGGACGGGCCGCGGACAGCACGGACGCCCAGGGCACCTCCCACGTCACCCCACGACTGCAGGCCGAGATCGCCACGGACACCGTGCCGGCTGCCGCCGCCAAGCCCTCCGTGGGCGCGGTGTTCTGGTTCGGGTATCGGGACGGCAGTCCGCAGAGTGCGAGCGACCGCAAGTCGCAGTTCTACGGGCTGGCGTACTACGACGGCACCCGCAAGCCTGCCTTTGAGGCGTTTGGGAAGGCCATCAGCGCATACAAGGCCACCGCGAAGTGATCGTGCGTCATGGGCACCGGAACAACTCCAGGTAGCGCCGCATCAATGCCGGCCA
Source organism: Streptomyces chiangmaiensis (assembly GCF_036281785.1). Lineage (NCBI taxonomy): Bacteria > Bacillati > Actinomycetota > Actinomycetes > Kitasatosporales > Streptomycetaceae > Streptomyces > Streptomyces chiangmaiensis. The sequence goes on from NZ_JAYWVC010000169.1 coordinate 5,833, forward strand.
CGGGTAGCGATCTTCGGCTGTGCGGCGCCCGGCAGCCCCCATGCGGTCCGCGAGGTCGCCATCCGTCAGCAGTTTGGCGCTGGCGGCGGCCAGCGCGGCCGGGTCGCCGGGCGAGACCAGCAGTCCTGTCTCCCCGTCGGCAATGACGTGCGGGATGCCGCCAACATCCGAGCCCACCACGGGCGTTCCGCAGGCCATGGCCTCGACCAGAGCCATACCGAAGGATTCTGCCTCAGTGAGCGACGGCAGGGCGAGCACAGCGGCCGAGCGCACTGCGTCCACCAGCGCGTCACCACTGAGCGAGCCCGAGGCTTCCACCCGATCCCCGACGCCGAGCTCGGCGGCAAGGGCACGTAGGCCGGGGAGCGCGTCGCCGTCGCCGACAAGGCGCAGCCGGGCATCGGGCACCTCCGCCACCAACTGCGCGAAGGCGCGTACCAGCACGTCGACGCCCTTCCACGCCGAGGAGCGGTCCATGCGGCCGACGTAGAGCAGGGTGCACGGGCGCTGCGAGGCTGGGGCGCCCGGCGTGAAGCGGGCGGTGTCCACACCGGGTGTGATCCGGACCGTATGTGGGTGGCCGTCGGCCAGGGACACCGGTGACACGGCGACCAGGCGGCGGGCCCGGGCAAACACCCGGGGCAGTATCACCTTCTCGTACAGGCCGATCAGCCGGTCGGCGAGGCCGCTGCCGGGGTCGCCCTTGTGCATCGAACCCGCGTGGTAGGTCAGCACAGTCGGCCTGCTGCCCGCGACGGCGATCGCGAGGTCGCCGAGGCCGGGAACGGGCGCGTGGGCGTTGACGACGTCGACGCCGAGCCGGCGCAGCCAGTAACGCAGCTGGAGCGGCCACAAGGGGCTGAGTGGGGTGTTGGACAGCTTCAGCCAGGCGCCCAGCCGGACCACTGGAACGCCGTCCTCCGTGGTGACCGTCGTTCGCAGCCCGTCGGGGCGGGTGGTGATCACCACGATCTGCAGATCGGGGACGGCGGCGACGGCCTGGGCGATGCGGGCGGCGTACTGCTCGACGCCGCCGATCTTGGGCGGGTAGTACGGGGCTACTACGGCAACGGTGCGGGCCTTGGCAGGGAGGCTGCTCACGCCGCCTCCTGGAGCCGCCGCGGCAGTGAGCGGGCGCGCGCAACGTAGCCGGGCAGGTTTCGCTCGAGGACCGCACGGTACGGGGCCGGGTCCTTCAACAACGGCTCGACCAAGGCCCAGAGCCGGTCGTGGATCACCTCGGCGATGGGCAGAACCCACTCGCCGAGCTCCAAGTCGGCCATGATGCCTCGGGTCTTGTGCTCATATTCGATGGCCACGCAGGGAACGCCACTGGTCAGGGAGAAGATCACCGAGTGGAAGCGAGTGCCGATGAGCAACGAGCACTCGTCGTACAGCCCCTTCAGGTCGCGGTAGTGGACGACCTCGTCGACCATCAGCGGCCCGCTCGCGCAGTGCGCGGCGATACGGCGCTCACAAACCCGGTCGTCATCGCCCAGGTAGTCGGTGCTGACCTGGGGGATGAGCACCACGCGGGCGCCGGTGGCCTGCACGGCGTCGATGGTGCGGGCCAGCTCCCGCTCGTAGCGGTCTTGGGCTGCAGGGGCCAGCCAGCGGCGGGCTGTGACGCCGACGAGGCTGTCGCCTGGGCCGACGCCGAGACGGTCACGCCAGTCGGTCATCGGCTCGGGGGCGAAGGCGAATCCTGCGTCCACGGCTCGCTCGATGCGTTCCGCTGGTATCGCGCACGCCAGCAGCTCGCCGACGCTGACGTCCTCGCGGGCGAGCACCGCGGCGGAGCGGCACATCACCCGACCGACCAGCCTGCGCTGCGCGGCGGCCGGGAACGGGCCGAAGGACTGGGGCGCCCAGACCACCGGCACGCCCGCCTTCTGTGCCAGCAGCGCCGGCAGCAGCACGAAGAAGATGTTCTGGTAGCCGTCGAGACCAGGCCGGGCCAGGACGTATCCGCCGCCCATGGACACCACCAGGTCTGCACGCGACACGGCCTCGGCCTCCCGCCGGGCCTCGGCCGGCAGCACCCGCACCACCGCCCGGGCGAGCGGCTGCGGCAGGGTGACGGCGGCGGTGCCCGCGAGGCCCAGCAACGTCTTGCGCAGCAGGCGGCGGGGGAGCGACACCGTGCCGTCGGCGGCGTAGCGCCGGATCGATCCGATGTTGCGCACGCCTTCGAATTCGGCGTGGACGGCCGCGTCCTCCATGCCCGCGATGACCAGCTCGGCGTCGGGGAAGGCTTCGCGCACCTGCCCCAGGCACACCGAGAGCAGAGCGGCGTCGCCGGCGTTCTCGCGGACGTAGGCGTTGATCACCACGATGTTCAAGGAGCGGACCTCTCGGAACTGGAGTGGGCGTGGAACGGGGCCGCGTGGCTGGACGGGTCGGGACAGGTGGGGCCGACCTCGTGCGGATCCGTGTGGAGACCTGGAGTGGGATCCGTGCGGGGGTGCCCGTAGGTATCCCAGTAAGGGTCCGAAAACGCGTATGCATTGGAATCGACGGCAGTGGCCGCGAAGGGATAGGCCAGGCCGCCCCCGTAAGGATCGGGGGGACCGACGGGGTACGGCGCCTCGGGTTCGACCGGACCGGCCGCGGCCTCAACGGGACTGGTCGGGGCCTGGGCTCCCACCACCTCGGGGGCGGAACCGCCCGCCGGCGTCGACGCCTCGCCCGGGCGCCCGCGTACCAGGCACACCGTGGCGAACACCCCGCCCGCCGCATTGCCTGCAGCCCACGCGTAGCCGACCCACACCAGCCCGCGGTCGGCGAAGGCAAAGCTCAAGCCGATGGACAGGCCTGCCATGATCGTGTTGGCGGCAATCAGGTGCCGCATGCGCTGGGCCAGCTTGAGCGCGAAGCAGGCCCAGGTGTTCAGGGCGACGGGCAGAGCGGCGATCGCCAGCACGGTCAACAGGGGCCGGGCCTGCTCGGCGTACCCCGCGCCGAACATGCGCAGCAGCAGTCCCCCTCCGACGACCACCACCAGCGCGGCGGGCACCTGCACGGCCGCGATGATCCGCGCCGAGCGCAGCATCAGCTCCCGAAAACGCGATTGCTGGTGCGAGACCTCCGCGAAGACGGCCTCTCCCACGGCGGTGGAGACGGCATTCAGCATGGCCGCGATCTGGAAGGCGACGAAGTAGTAGCCGGCCTCGGCCGCCCCCAGATGGTGCAGCACGATCAGCGGAGTGGCCAGCACGGGCGCCAGGTTGACCAGGTTGGAAACGTGGCTGGCCACGGAGAAGCGGAACTTTTCGCGCAGCCGGGTGCCGCGTGTGCGCAGGTCGACACGGAAGCCGAGGCGGCGTCGGAGCACCAGCACGGCGACCGCGACCGTCACCACGTAGCCCACGCCCGCCGAGGCGACGATGCCGAAGACGCCGAGCCCGGTGAGGATCGCGGGTAGAGCAACCTTGGCCGCGCCCTGGGTCAGCCCGTCGATCAGGACGTTGAACTCTGGGATGCGGGCCGCGTTGAAGACCGACTTCACCAGCATGCTCGCCGCCGCGCAGCCGCAGAAGGCGGCGAAGGCCGCAGCCGACAGCCAGTCGTCGCGGACGAACGCCAGTTTGGCGCCATACAGTGGCAGTCCCATCAAGTAGATGCCGCCCGCCACACAACCGACGACCGTCACCAGCACCATCGCCTGGCTGATCTGCGCGTTGCGTGCATCCCGCTCGGCCGGGAACCGGATCAGCGTGTTGTTCAGCCCGAGCAGGCTGAACGTGGCCAGCAGCGAGGTCGCGGAGATCAGCGAGGTGGCAAGCCCGACCTGGGCAGGGGTGTAGAAGCGAGCGACCACCACCCAGAACACGAAGCTGAGGCCGGCGGTCACCACCGTGGAGACGAGCAGGAAGAAGGAGCTGCGGTAGATACGGTCGCCGGTGCGGCGGTGCCGCCCCCGTCCACGCGCGGCCGGGCCGGTACTCGCGGCGCCGGTCATGGGCGCGCACCTCCGCCGCGGTAGTGCGCCAGCAGGGCCCTGACGTGCTCGTCCCAGGCGAAGGCCTGCTCCGCGTAAATGCGGGAGTACTCCCCCATGCGGGCCCGTCGCGCAGGATCCGACGCCAGAGCGCGCAGCTCGGCGGCCAGCGCGGGCACCTCACGCGGTAGCAGGCAGACCCCGTCGCGGTCCAAGGCGTAAGGGGCGTAGCCGGGGTCGTCGGTCGTGACCACCGGCAGCCCTGAGGCCATGGCCTCCTGCACCGTGAGCGGGAAGCCCTCGGCGGTCGAGGGCAGCGCGAAGACGTCGCAGGCCCGGTAGGCCTGGGCGAGCGCCTCGGGCGTCAGCGCGCCCAAGTGGTGGACGCCCGGACGGTCAGCGAACGCGCCCGCAGCATCGCCGTCCCCGGCGAACACCAGGTCGTAGCCCGCGTCGGGCGCGTGGGCCGAAAGAAGCAGGTCATAGCCCTTCTTGGGGACGAGACGCCCCGCGAACAGCACGAGCACCCGGTCGGCGGGCAGCCCGAGCCGCTTACGGGCGAGCTCCCGCTCGGTCGCGTCGGCGGCCGGCCGGAACAGATCCGTGTCCACACCGTTGGCCAGATGCCGGCCCGACCGTGCACCGTACGCCCGCACGAACGCGGCGACGGAGGCGTTCAGCGTGAACACCATTCGGGCACCACGCAGCAGGGCCCGCCCCGCCACTCCGTACACCGCCCGCTGCACAGCCTTGACCAGGCCGGACGGATGGTCGACGACGGCCACGTGCTGGGTCAGGACGTACGGCGTGCGGGTCAACCGGGCCGCCAGGCCTGCTGCCCAGGAACTGAGGTAGAGGCAGTCGTGGATGTGGACTGCGTCCGAGCGGCGCACCCAGCGCAGCGCGGCGGTCGCCAGGGCCGGTGAGAACATCGGGAAGGGCACGCCAGCGCGGCGCTCGGCGCCGTTCCACGCTGCCACACGCACCACGCGGACGCCGTCCTCGACGCTGATGTGGGAACGGTCCCCGCTGGTGAGGACTGTGACCGCGGCACCCTGGGCGGCCAGGCCCCGGGCCTCGCGGTGGACGACGTTCTCAATCCCCCCGACATGTGGCGGGTAGTAGTGGCTGACCAGCAGGACCCTCGGTGCTTGCGCACTCATCGGTAGATCACCGCTCCCCCGTTGCTGTAGATCAGGTCCCGGTCGTCCAGGACCCTCATCGGGTACCGGTACGTGATGAGGTCGCCGCCGTAGAACACCGTCACCCGGTCCGTGCGGGTGGGGGTAGTGCCCAGCAGCACATAAGAGTCGGTGCGCAGATCGGCCGGGTCGATGTCGGCGATGGCGGGGTGGGTCAGCAGCGTCTGGAGCCGGGCGTAGCTGAACCGGTCGGTCTGCACCAGTCCCACGCCCTCCTTGCCGAGCCGGGCGTCAAGCCACAACGCGGCCCGGCGTTCCTCCGCATGCGGGTAGTAAATTGCGTAGTACTGGCCGGAATTGGACAGCTGCACCTGCGCCGGATAGCCGCCGAGCGCCTTCGGCACCACCCCGGCCAGGTCCAGCAGAAGTCCGGCGAGCAGTGTGCACGCCAACAACACGGTCCGCCGCCCGGCCCAGCGCAGCGCCCAGAGGGTGGCCGTGGCCAGGAACGGCCCGAAAAAGAACAAACCCTGTTGGAAGGCACGCAGCAGGCTGTAGTCCACCGACAGCTGCGGCACGAGGGTGAACACTGCGACCATGCACCAGGCGCCGGCGGCTATGGTCACCTGGTCGCGCACCGGTCGGAACGCCGAGCGGCGCGCACGCAGCGCCACGACGAACCCAGCCATCACCATGACCTGGAAGAACAGCGCCGCGCCCTGCCGCAGCGTGCCGTTGAGCCCGGGCACACTGATGCCAACCGAGTCCAGGGCCCTGCCGAGAACGGTCAGTTTCATCTGCGGGACGTCGACGACGGGCGTGTCCAGGCCGTCGATCTCCTTCAGCGGCAGGTAGTCGCCGCTCGTCCGCTCCGCGCGGGTCTGCTGCAGCAGCTCGGCCCGGTAGTCGTGCAGCCGCTTGGTGGGGGAGGTCTTGACCCCGCCGAAGATGCTGTACGCGGTGTCCGAGGACCCCGACTCCGACTTGCCGCCGATGACGGCCTGGGCTACGGCGTGCAGGGTGCGCTCGGCCTGGCCGCCGGTGTGGGTCAGCGGGCCGGCCCACAGCAGCGCCAGCACGGCAGGTACGGCGACCACCCACCAGGACAGGAAGGAGAACATCCGATCCTCGCGGCGCTTGCGCCGCACCCGCTTTCGCCCCCGGCGGGACGCGAGCCGCCACGCTTTGTCGAGGAGGAAGGAAACCGCGAGGGTGCCAACAACGACGTACGTCGTGGAGTAGTGCGACAGCACGATGCCGGCGAGCAGCACGACGAAGACGATCCGGCGCCTCCGCAGCGGCCCGCCGGAGTCGGTGAGCACCATCATGGCGCAGCCCAGCAACAGGAAGGCGATCTCCTGTCGGCCGAGGTAGGGCATGTCGGTCAGGAACGTCGGGAAGACGATGAAGTACACCGCCGACATCAGGGCCACCACGCGAGGGGCCACGTTGCGGACGGCGCGGTGCACCAAGACCGGGGTGAGCGCAAACAGCAGTGGCAGGACGACCTTGAAGATCAGAGTGTCGGGCAGCGCGGTGAGCTGAAAGACGCTCACCGGCAGCAGCGTGATACTCAGGCAGGCGTTGTACGGGTCGGTGTAGGTGCCGATGTCCCAATGCTCGCCACCGAGGGCCAACCGGAAGTACAGGAACTCCTTCTGGATATCGTGCCCGGTGATGTACTGCCCGCGCAGCGAAGTGAGCAGCAGCAGCGCGGCCGAGGCACAGTAGAGGCCGAACTCCAGGACAGGGACCGGGTAGCGGGCCCGACGCAGCAGGAGCAAGGCGATCAGTGCGGCCACGACGACCATGGCCACCGTGCTGACGCTGCCGCCCAGCCCGTTGTTGAGACGGATCGGCCCGGCCACCGCCAGCACCACGGCCAGTGCGCCCAGGGCCGCCACCGGGCGCAGCCCACGCGCGGCGAACAGGCCCGCGAACCCGCCCGGTTCCACGGGTGGCGCCCCCTCGCGCCGGGTCTCCGGGGCGAGCGCGCCCAGGGCGACCAGGACGACGGTGGTCGCCAGCGCGAGGACGGGCCGGGTGAGCGGGCGGTCGATGCCGAGCGGCGGCAGCGCGGTGTTCACCGTCAGCGCGACCACCATGTCGGTCATCACCGAGAACCCGACCGCCAACAAGAACGCCGCCGTCCCTGAGGTCACGATGCGCCAGGCCACCGCCCGCCACAGCAGGACGGGCGCACCGAACAGCAGCCACAGGCCACCCAGAGTCTGGAGCACGGCCGGCGGGTGGGGGAGTAGCTGCACGGCGCTCGCGGGGGCGAGACTGAGCAGGATGCCGAAACGGCCACTCGGCATCCAGCCCCGCCGTCGAGCTCGAGCTCGACGGCGTCCCCCGACGGGGTCGGCCGGGCGCCCGGCGGAGTCGTCCCCACCGGTCGCGCCGACGTGCCCGTCGGCTCCAGCCCGGTGCGGCTCAGGCTCGTTCATCGCCCGCATGCCCAGCGTGTCCTCGGCCCTCACAGGCCGGCCTTGGCGTAGACGTCTTCCACCCGGCGGGCGACGGCTTCCCATGAATAGCTCCGGGCCCGCTCCGCGCTTGCCACAGCCAACCGGTGCCGCAACACGGGATCAGCAGCGACGGCGTCGATCGATTCGGCCAGGGCTGCGGGCTCGGGCTTGGCGAGCAGGCCGGTTCCGGCGACGAGTTCGCGCGTGCCGGGTACGTCGGTGGCGACGACAGGCAGGGCCGCGGCCATCGCCTCCAGAACGACCAGCGGCATACCCTCCTTGTCGGAGGCGAGCACGAACGCGTCGGCGTCGGCGTATGCCTTGACGAGTTCCTCGCCGAGCAGGCCACCGCTGAACTCCACATTTTCCAGCCCGAGCTGGTCGGACTGTGCCTCCAGCCCCGTGCGCAGCTCGCCGTCGCCGACGACCCGCAGCTGTACTGCACCGCGGACCATGCTCATCGCCTGCAGCAGCCGGGCGACGTTCTTCTGCGCGCTTAGCCGACCGACATACAGCAGCTTCAGCGGATTCGAGGCGGTCTCGCGGACCGGCATGAAGTAGGTCCCGGCCACGCCGTTGGGTACGACGTGGACGCGCTCGGCGGGGACTCGGTAGGTATCAGTGAGGAAGGCCGCCTGTTCGCTGGTCAGCACGATCACACCGGCCGCGGCCCGCAGGACACGCCCCAACACGTGTCGCTTGTAGTACGGCAGCAGCGCCCCGAGGCGTCCAGAGGCGTCCACGTCCAAGTGGAAGTGCAACAGGAAGCGCATGCCCCTCAGGCGGGTGGTGAGAGCGACCAGCTCGGGCAGCAAGGCGTGCGCGCAATGCAGGTGGAGAACCGCGTCGCGAGGCACCCGGGCAAGCCCGGCCGCGAGACCGGGAGCGAGCGCCGTGTGCGCGACCTCGACCGCGCGATAGCGGTGCACCGCCACACCGTTCTCGAGACCCTTGCGGGGAACGCCAGCGGAGCCCAGCGCTGTCGTCAGGACGCGTACGTCATGTCGCTCGGCCAGCTGCTGGGCAAGGTGGGAGACGACCCGTTCCAGCCCGCCCAGGTGTGGGGGGTAGTAGGGGGTGATCTGGACGATGGTGGGCATGAGGCTCCCCGGGGCTGGACTGGTCGTGCTGGGTGGTGCTCGGGCCTTGCGGCGTGACCGGGAGTCCGGCCGCGGATCAGTCAGCGCAGGTGCATCCGCAGCCGCTGTGGATGTCCGGGCAGGGTGACTTCGACGAGGTCTACGTTGCTCCGGCCGCCCTTTGCGCGCAGTCGGATATCGACGCGGATCTGGGCACCGGGTTTAGTGGTGACCGCGACCGTGCGAGCGGCCAGGCGCTTGCCGCCGGTGTCCTCAGCCAACGCCTTGACCGGGTGCCGACCGCCGCTCTCACCGTGCTCGACGATCTCCAGCGATACGACGAGTTCGTCGCCGTCGTACCAGGGGTCCTTGGCGAAGTACAACTCGATGTACGCCTGCTGACGCTCCGTGAAGCTATCGCGTAGCACGCTTCGCACCTCGGGCACCGCCCAGGCTGCACCAGACAACCCCAGCACGGCGACAACGGCGACGAGCCAGCCGAGCAGATGTCGGACGGTCGGCCCGTCCGAGTACCGCCGAATGCTCATGCCAGTTCCAACGTTGCCTTATCGGTGTCGCGCTGGCTCGGCATGCTCGACAGTGTGGCGCCAGCGGCGAGCTCCTTGACCATGGTTGCGGCGCGCTCGGCGGCCTCAGCGGCCCGCTCAGCGGCGGCGGTGGCCCGAGCCACCTCCGCGGCCGGGACCATGCGCGCCGGGGTAGCGCGGAAACGATTGTCCCGAAGCTTGTGCTCGAACAGCTGGCGCAGGTTGGCCACGCCGTCGGGCAGCGCGTTCAGCTTCACCTCGCCGCCGCGCACCCGGTACTCGATGGGGACTTCCAGGTAGCGGAATCCCGCGCGGGTCGCCGCGTTCTTGATCTCCTGCGAGAAGGCCATGCCGGGCGAGCGGACCTCTATGCCGTTCCAGACGTGACGCTGGAAGATCCACATTCCGGACTGCGAGTCCCGCAGGCCGTTGCGGAACAGCACCCGACTCAGGGCGCTCAGCGCGCGGTTGGCGACGGTGTGGGACGGCTTCATAGCATGCCGGTTCTCCCGGCCGAGTCGGTTGGTGTTCATGAACTCCACGTTCCGCTCCACCATGATGTGCAGCAGGTTCGGCAGAGCGTCGAACGGGTAGGTGCAGTCGGCGTCGCCCGTAGCGATGATGTCGCCGGTCGCCGCGTCGAACCCCGCCATGTAGGCGTTGCCGTAGCCACGCTCAGGCTGCAGGACGACGGTCGCGCCGAGCGACTCGGCGACTTTCGCCGTGTCGTCTGTCGAGGCGTTGTCGACCACGATGACCTCAGTCGACCAGCCTGCTTCCGCCAACTCGCGCCGCGGTACGGAGGCCATGACGGCAGGAAGGTTCTCAGCCTCGTTGAGCGCAGGAATGACGATGGACAGGGATCTCAAAACGTGCCCCCCAGAGCAACAGCGCAGAGATGATCACCGGACATTCGTGAGAGATGCAGGCCTCATGACCCGATTCCGGCGGAACTCATGGCACGTGCCAATCGACACACGCCCCCCTCGGCCCCACCGGACTCTCAACTCCCCTGCCTCGTAACAGAGGAGGTAACAAGTTGATGCCCGTACCAAATACCCAGCCAGCACCATAGCTTGTTCACACACCTTTCCCACCCACGTGTGACCCAGTCGTTACTAATGTGACGTCTCGCACTCGGGCGGCGACGCTTCGCGTACAGGCAGCGCTGGAGCCCCAGTTCGAAAGATCGCGTAAGCGGAGCCAGCTCGATCTGTCAAGGCCCTGAGCTGCGCGTTTGTGGCGCTCTAGGGGCAACCGCCGGACAGGGGGAAGGATTCGGAACTTCTCACGGTCTTCTGTACGTCGCTCTAACTCGGCTCCTTGCTTTCCCCGGGTCGGCACCTGAGCGCGCCGTGTGCCGCCGCGCAGCCTGGCTGCGGAGGAGATATGACCACTTGTGACGCAGGCAGCGGTTGCCCTTCACAGGGGTGTTGGGATCGCACTCATCTCTCGTCACCCGTAACACACCAGTCGCGCGGGGCGCTGGAGAGAGTGACCTGGTGGGGTCGAGGCGCCCACCTGCTCTCAAGGGGAGGCATACGGGCGCCAGCGTGCAGCGGCAGGCTCGTTTGCCCCCCGTGACGGGTCTGCCCCTGCTCGCAAAACAAAAGCTGGCCTGGGTGCCATACACGTGGCAGGGCGCCCAGGCCATTCTCACGGGGGACTCCGGCCACACTTCGGGCCCTCCGCCGTGCCATTCGATCAAGTCTGAGTCGGCCCCACCGACCTCGTCCCGACCGACCAGTCCCGCGTGCTGGAGGTGGGGTCCAGCCGCGCGCGTGCCCGCACGTCTGCGGCTACGTCGACCAGCCGGAGATCCGCCCGAGCCGCTAGCCTCTCCTCAGCGGCCAAGAGCGGCCGCGCAGACGGCCGAAGGCCCCAATCCCCTGCACCTTGGGGCGGGGCCTTCGTCGTGCCCAAAGAGTCTGCGACGCTCGCCGCTTCGGCGCCCGACGTCGACCTCGCCAAACCCTCCCGCCCTCGTTCCCACAGCTCCACGAGGCCCCCGATGGGAACGTCATGGGAACGGAAGGCCGTGTAAGGGCCGGGAACGATCCAATAGCGCCGGAAGGCCGAACCCGGCTGACCAGGGAGAACAGGGAATTCGAGGGAAGATCATCACGGACAGGGGAGGCTCTGGGGGCTCTTGTAAAGCGAAGGTCGTCGGTTCGAATCCGACAGGGCGCTCTCCTGCCCAGCAGTACCAACGCCCCGGACCGTGATCGGTCCGGGGCGTTCGACATCCACGGGTGACATTCACGGGGGCGGCCACTCACGGTCGAGGCGGCGCCTGAGCAGGCGATCCATCTGGCTGATGGCCTCGCGCTGTGTGTCCGATATCACGTGCGTGTAGACGGCCATCGTGATGCTGATCTGGCTGTGACCGAGGATCTCCAC
>NZ_JAYWVC010000017.1:0-85258 GCF_036281785.1 Streptomyces chiangmaiensis
CGGACGCCGCGAGCTTTCCGGCAAACCCTTCCGGCCACAGCACTAGCCGAGGCCCTGAAGGGTGGGAGCGGGAGCGCGCACGGCCGGCCGAGGGCTCCCGCATACGGTGAGGGCGGCTGTCGCAGCGTTGCTCGGCCCGCGCCGGCGTCACTTCGCCCGCGCGTGATACGACCGCCGGGTGTGCTCGGTGTGCTCGCGCATCAGCTGGGTGGCCCGCTGCTCGTCGCGGTCCGCGATCGCGGCGATCAGCTCACGGTGCTCGACCCAGGACTGCCTGCCGCGCTGGCGGGCGACCGGCGTGTAGTACCAGCGCACCCGGCGGTCGACCTGTCCGGCGAGCTCGGCGAGCACCGCGTTGCCCGCCAGCTCCATCACCTTCGCGTGGAAGCGGGCGTTCATCGCGACCGCCCCGTCGACGTCGTCGTTCGCCACGGCGCCCTCGCCCTGTGCGCACAGCTCCTCCAGGTCCGCGATGCCGGCGCTGCCCGCGTTGGCGGCGGCCAGCCGGGCCGCCTCGGCCTCCAGCAGTGTGCGCACCGTCAGGAGTTGGTCGGCCTCCTCCTCCGTCGGCTCGTGCACGAACGCGCCCTGGGCGGGCCGCAGATCGACCCATCCCTCGGTGTTCAGCCGCTGCAACGCCTCGCGCACCGGCTGCCGGGAGACCCCGAGGTGCCCGGCGAGCTCGCTCTCCACGAGATGCTGACCTGGCTGCAGCGCGCGGGTGGTGATGAGTTCGAGCAGTGCCTCGTAGACCCGGTCGCGCAGCGGCCCGGGCCGCTCGAGTTTGGGCACCGCCCCCTGCGGCAGTCCTGTCGACAACATCGCGGTCCCCCTCCAGGACAACGGCGGCGCAGTGGCCGGAAGGCCAGTGTCTTTCGTCTACAGTCTACGGCGCACCATGGCCAGAGGCGCGGCGAGTTGGGCTTGTCACACCCACCCGGACAGTTGTTCACGGGCAGCGGACGACCTGCCCGGCGTACGACAGGTTCCCACCGAAGCCGAACAGCAGCACCCGGTCGCCCGTCTCGATCTTTCCGCGCTCCACCAGCTTCGACAACGCGAGCGGGATGCTCGCCGCGGAGGTGTTCCCCGACTCGGCGACATCGGTTGCGACGACCGCGTTCACGGCACCGAGCTTCTCGGCGAGCGGCTCGATGATGCGCAGGTTCGCCTGGTGCAGCACGACCGCGGCGAGGTCCTCCGGCGCGGTCCCGGCCCGCTCGCAGACCTGTCGGGCGATGGGCGGGAGCTGGGTGGTCGCCCACCGGTACACGCTCTGCCCCTCCTGGGCGAACCTCGGGGGCGTGCCCTCGATGCGCACCGCGTGTCCCATCTCGGGCACCGAGCCCCACAGCACGGGCCCGATGCCTGGCTGGTCACCCGGAGGGCACGCCTCGACGACGGCGGCCCCGGCACCGTCCCCGACCAGCACGCACGTCGTACGGTCGGTCCAGTCCGTCACATCGGACATCTTGTCGGCACCGACGACGAGCGCACGCGTGGCCGCGCCGGCGCGCAGGGCGTGTTCCGCGGTGGCGAGCGCATGGGTGAAGCCCGCGCAGACGACGTTGATGTCCATCGCCGCCGGGGACGGGATGCCGAGCCGGGCGGCGACGCGGGCGGCCGTGTTGGGCGAGCGGTCGATGGCGGTGGAGGTGGCGACCACGACCAGGTCGATGTCGCCCGGCCCTTGCCCGGCCGCCGCGAGCGCCTTGGCGGCGGCGTGCGCGGCCAGTTCGTCGACGGGCTCGTCGGCCCCCGCGATGTGGCGCGTCCGGATGCCCACCCGGCTGGTGATCCACTCGTCGCTCGTGTCGACCATGCCCGCCAGGTCCTCGTTGGTGAGGACCTGGGCGGGCTGGTAATGGCCGACGGCGGTGATGCGCGAGCCGTTCATGAGCGGATCCCCCTCGAAGCCTTGGGTAGCGGGATCCACCAGTCTGATCAGTGACTCACCGGTATGAGGGCATGTGAACCGACAGGAATGGGATGCCTGTGTTGTCGGCTTCCCGCAGATCCTCGGACGCCCGAGGTCTTCCTGTACGGCCGTCGGGGCCTCACCCGGTGAAGAGCTGCTTGGCCTTCAGGACGAGCTCGTAGATGCCGTAGCACAGGGGCGCCCCCACCCACAGCCAGGAGAGGGCGATCAGTGCGCGGCGGTCAGGCGGGCTGTTCTCGCCGGCCATCGGCGGCCTCCTGCGGTGCGGGGATGTGGTGGCGGGGGTGGACCGGCCGTACGAATTCGTTGGCGACGAACCCGATGACGAGCAGCCCGATCATGATCATGAAAGATAGGCCGTAGAGGGACGATCCGTGCTTGCCGGCCTCCTTCTGGTGGTCGGCGATCCAGTTCACGATCAGCGGGCCGAGGACACCCGCGGTCGACCAGGCGGTGAGCAGGCGGCCGTGGATCGCGCCGACCTGGTACGTCCCGAACAGGTCCTTCAGATAGGCGGGGATCGTCGCGAAGCCGCCGCCGTAGAAGGAGAGGATCACGAGCGCGCAGAGGATGAACAGCGGTTTCGACGAGTCGCCGAAGGACGCGATGAGCAGGTACATGAGCGCGCCGACGCCCAGGTAGACGCGGTAGATGTTCTTGCGGCCGATCAGGTCCGAGGTCGAGGACCAGCCGATACGGCCCGCCATGTTGGCCGCCGACAGCAGGGCGACGAAGCCGGCGGCCGCGGAGACCGACACCGGGGTGGAGGTGTCCGCGAAGAAGTCCGTGATCATCGGGGCGGCCTTCTCGAGGATCCCGATGCCGGCGGTCACGTTCATGCACAGCACGATCCACAGGCACCAGAACTGCGGTGTACGCACGGCACTGGCCGCGGAGACCTGGACGCCCTCGAAGGCGCTCGGCCCCGACCCCACGGGCTTCTCGGCGCGTGGCACCCGCACCAGCAGGACGCCCAGCGACATGAAGACGGCGTACGACAGCCCGTGCACGAGGAAGGCGAGCGCGATCCCCGAGTGGTCGGTGCCGAACGACTGCAGCATCTGCGCCGACCAGGGCGAGGCGATCAGCGCGCCGCCGCCGAATCCCATGATGGCGATGCCGGTGGCCATGCCGGGCCGGTCCGGGAACCATTTGATCAGCGTGGAGACGGGGGAGATGTAGCCGATGCCCAGGCCGATACCGCCGATGAACCCGTAGCCGAGGACGATCAGCCAGTACTGCTCGGTCTGGGCCCCCAGCGCGGCGAGCAGGAATCCCGAGGAGAAGCAGATCAGGGCGACGGTCATCGCCCAGCGCGGTCCGTTGCGCTCCACGAGCGTTCCGCCGAACGCGGCCGACAGGCCGAGCATCACGATGGCCAGCTGGAACGGCAGCGCGCTCTGGGTGCCGTTGAGGTGGAGCGCGGACTCCAAGGGCGGCTTGAACACGCTCCAGGCGTAGGCCTGACCGATGGAGAGGTGGACCGACAGGGCGGCGGGCGGAACCAGCCAACGGCTCCATCCCGGGGGAGCGACAGGAGGACTCATGATCCAGAACGGTACGAATCCCGAGCGGAGTTGAGAACGGTCCCGTCGACAGTATGCGGTGAGCGGTATGCAGACTGCGCCGAACGGTCATCGCCACCGGCTTCGGTGCTGCACGGCCCCTTGCCACGCGCTATTCCATACTGTAGACAATATTTCGTCGACTATGATTCGGCATCTCTCATCACCTCCGCGGTACTCCCTCGACCGAACGGAGTGTTCCTGTGAAAGTGGCAGTCCTCGGCGCCGGTGCCATCGGCGCCTACGTCGGTGCCGCGCTCCATCGCGCGGGCGCCGATGTGCATCTCATCGCCCGTGGACCGCATCTTGCGGCCATGAGGCGAGACGGAGTGCAGGTGCTCAGCCCACGCGGCGACTTCACCGCGCACGCCCACGCCACCGCCGACCCGGCCGAGATCGGCCCGGTCGACTATGTGTTCCTGGGTCTGAAGGCCAACTCGTACGCGGCGTGCGGGCCGCTGATCGAGCCGCTCCTGCACGACACCACGGCGGTCGTGGCCGCCCAGAACGGCATCCCCTGGTGGTACTTCCACCGGCACGGCGGCCCCCACGAGGGTCATCGCGTCGAGAGCGTGGACCCGGACGGCGCGGTCAGTGCGGTGCTCGCGCCCGAACGGGCCATCGGATGCGTCGTCTACGCGGCGACCGAGCTGGAGGCCCCGGGAATCGTCCGTCATCTCGAAGGCACCCGGTTCTCCATCGGAGAACCCGACCGCAGCGTCTCGGACCGCTGTCTGGCGCTCAGCGAGGCCATGCAGGCGGGCGGGCTCAAGTGCCCCGTCGAGCCGGACCTGCGCAACGACATCTGGCTCAAGCTGCTCGGCAACATCTCCTTCAACCCCATCAGCGCGCTGGCCCGCGCGACCATGCGGCAGATGTGCCTGCACGGCGGAACCCGCAAGGTCATCGAGACCATGATGCGCGAGACGCTCACGGTCGCCGAGGCCCTCGGCTGCACGGTGGGCGTCTCCATCGAGCGGCGACTCGCGGGCGCGGAACGGGTCGGCGACCACCGCACCTCCACCCTGCAGGACCTGGAGCGCGGCAAACCGCTCGAACTCGACGTCCTGCTGGCAGCCGTCGTCGAGCTGGCGGAGATCACCGACGTCGATGTGCCCACCCTGCGCACCGTCCACGCCATCTCGGACCTGCTCGCGCTCAGGAGCGCCGCATGAGGCCACGCGATACGCGGACCCGCACCGGGTCCCCGTACCGGCTCGTGTCACGCCCCGGGCTTCGCCGGTCGGCCGGCCGCGTCCGGCTCGGGCGGGCGCGCCGCGGACACCCGGGACGGTCCGGGTCGAACGGGTGCCACCATGGTGTGCGACCACCGCGGAGCGGCCTGCCGTCCCGCCCCGCGGGTGCAGGACAATGAGATCGTCGAGGTCACCTCTCTGCCACAACCCGGTGACCGACGGCGACCTCCGCGACAAGGGCCGTTTCGGCCGCCAGCACGCAAGGAACCGGGGCTGATCAGGACATGGGACGAGTCACGGAACGACGCAAGGTGATCCGCATCCGGGACGGGGCCGTCTCGGCCCGGCCCGACACGCTCGTCGCCGAGGAACCACTCGAGATCAGGCTCAACGGCAAACCCCTCGCGATCACCATGCGTACCCCCGGCGACGACTTCGCGCTCGCCGCGGGGTTCCTGGTCAGCGAGGGCGTGCTGGCCGAGCAGCGGGATCTGCAGAACATCGTGTACTGCGCGGGGGCCACGGCGGACGGCTCCAACACGTACAACGTGGTGGACGTGAGGACCGCGCCGGGCGTGGCGATCCCCGACATCACGCTGGAGCGCAACGTGTACACCACCTCTTCGTGCGGCCTGTGCGGCAAGGCGAGCCTGGACGCGGTGCGGACGACGGCGCGCTGGCCCATCGCCGACACTCCCCCGGTCCGGCTGGACCCCATGGCGCTCGCGAGCCTCCCCGACCGGCTCAGGGCGGCCCAGCGGGTCTTCGACCGGACCGGGGGCCTGCACGCCGCAGCCCTGTTCACCGAGGACGGCGAGCTGCTCGACGTCCGTGAGGACGTGGGCCGGCACAACGCGGTCGACAAGCTGGTCGGCCGCGCCCTGCAGAACGGCGACCTGCCCCTCTCGCGCGCCGTTCTGCTGGTGTCGGGCCGGGCCTCCTTCGAGCTGGCCCAGAAGGCCGTGATGGCGGGCATCCCGGTACTGGCCGCGGTCTCGGCCCCGTCGTCGCTGGCCGTGGACCTGGCCGCCGAGACCGGACTGACCCTGGTCGGATTCCTGCGGGGCAGTTCCATGAACGTGTACGCGGGCGAGGACCGCATCGCGCTGCAGGCCACGGCCGCCCGGGGCTGACCGGTTCCTCGCCTCAGCCCTGTGCCTGCGCGATCCGGGCGAGTCGGCGATCAGGGGTGAGCGGCGGCCCGCCTCCCAGGCGAGGAACACCTGATCGGGCTCCGCGTCCCGGACGGGTACGTAGGCGATGTCCGGGCGCGAGTACTGGTCAGCCGGTCGTCAGGCGCACTTGAGCGGCGGTCGCCACCGATCCCAGCCGCGGGAAGTCGAGCCTGACCGACGCCTCGTGCTCGGCGGCGGTGAGCGCCGTCATGGCGTCCTCGACGAAGACGAGTTCGTAGCCGAGATCGGCGGCGGCACGGGCGGTGGACTCGACGCCCAGGTTGGTGGCGATGCCGCCGAGGACCAGGGTGCGGATGCGGTGTTCCCGCAGACGCTCGTCCAGGCCCGTGCCCTGGAAGCCGCCGATCGTCCGCTTCACCACCTCCAGGTCGCCGTCCTGGAGCAGCCCGGCCACCAGTCCGCTGCCGGGCGGCTGCTCGGTGACGCCGGGACGCTCGACGCGGATGAGGACGACGGGAGCGCCGGCCGAACGGAACGAGCGCGCCAGTTCCTCCGCCGTGGCGAGGACTTCGGTGCCTTTGCGGGGCTCCAACGGCAGGGCGACGATGCGGTCCATCAGGTCGACGAGCACGAGGGCGGTGCGCGCTGGATCGAGCGCGAGGGGTGCGGTCATGACGGAACGTTATCCCCCGTGAGCCGTCCGTACCGGAAATCCGGATCAACAGCTCCGTGAACCGATCGCGTTCCGCCACCGCCGGCGGGGCGGACAGCCTCCCTCCGGCGAGCGTGGGGCCGCGTCCGCGACCAGCCGCTGGCCGCCTCGGCCGGTGGCCCCCGGACCGGCTGCGCGCCAGCCGCTCACGTCCCGGGCGTGCGGACGAGGCCGAGCACGGCGGCGGGCCGGGACCGGGCTCGGCCCGGTGCCGGCCCTGGTCTGCGCGGCCGCACCGCTCACACCCCGCCGGACCCTGGCACGGCCCGGTACAACCCTCAGGCGCGCCCGGTACCGGGCAGCGGCCGACCGGTGCTCAGCCTTGACATCCACCGACTGGACACGACGGGCGCCCCGGCACAGGCCCCCTCAGCCGGAACGTGTTCCGGTACCGACCGCGGTTCGCGTCGCTGCGGCCGGCACGAGACTGACCCGCGTGTCCTGAAGGTCGCGGGAGCGGCGCTTGGCGATCACCGCGCACACCATGAGCTGCATCTGATGGAAGAGCATCAGCGGGAGAACGGCCAACGAGGCGTGTGCGCCGAAGAGGACGCTCGCCATCGGCAGTCCGGAGGCGAGGGACTTCTTGGACCCGGCGAACTGGATCGCGATCCGGTCCTCCCGGCCGAAGCCCAGCGCCCGGCTGCCGTACCAGGTCAGGACCAGCATCACGCCGAGCAGCGCACCCTCGACGACGAGGAGGCCGCCCAGCCTGAGCGGGCTCACCTGGTGCCAGATGCCCTGGACCATGCCCTCGCTGAAAGCGGTGAAGACGACCAGCAGGATCGAGCCGCGGTCGACGAGCCCGAGCACCTTCTTGTGCCGCGTGATGAAGCCGCCGGCCCAAGGCCGCAGCACCTGGCCGGCGAGGAAGGGCACCAGCAGTTGCAGAACGATCTTGATCAGAGAGTCCGCGGAGAAGCCGCCCCCGCTGCCGCCGAGCAGTGCCGCCGCGAGCAGCGGGGTGACGACGATCCCGGCGAGGGAGGAGAAGGAGCCCGCGCAGATCGCGGCCGGCACGTTTCCGCGTGCGATCGAGGTGAAGGCGATCGAGGACTGGATGGTGGACGGGACGAGCGTGAGGAAGAGCAGGCCGGTGTAGAGGCTGTGGGTCAGCAGCACCGGCACCAGAGCGTGCGCCGCAAGGCCCAGGAGCGGGAAGACCACGAAGGTGCCGGCCAGCACGGTGACGTGCAAGCGCCAGTGCTTGAACCCCGCGAGCGCCTCACGGGTGGACAGCCGGGCTCCGTACAGGAAGAAGAGCAGGGCGATCGCGGCGGTGGAGGCGCCGGACGCCACATCGGCGGCCGTGTCCCGGGCCGGGAAGAGAGCCGCAAGACCCACCGTCCCCAGCATCAGGACGATGAACGGGTCCACGGGCATCCATGGCGGCCATTGCAGGCGTTTCACTGTGCTCCATTGCTTCGCTGTACGTTCCATGCCGGACACGGTCGTGCCCTCTCCATCGTCCTCTTCCGGTGGCTGATCGGGAATCCGGTATACCGCTCTGACTGTCATCACGAATCGCGATAAGCTGGAGTGCGTGTACGACCCTTCCCAGTTGCGCACGTTTCTGGCGGTGGCCCAGACGCTGAGCTTCACACAGGCCGCCCGGCGGCTCGGGCTGCGCCAGTCGACGGTCAGCCAGCACGTGCGACGGCTGGAGGACACGACCGGACGGCAGTTGTTCTCCCGGGACACGCACTCCGTGGAACTGACGGAGGACGGCGAGGCGATGCTCGGCTTCGCCCGCCGGATCCTGGAGGTCCACGAGCAGGCGATGGCGTTCTTCACCGGGACACGGTTGCGGGGCCGCCTCCGGTTCGGCGCCTCGGAGGACTTCGTGCTGACCCGGCTGCCGGAGATCCTGGAGGCGTTCCGGTACGACCATCCCGAGGTGGACCTGGAGCTGACGGTCGAACTGTCGGGCACGCTGCACGAGCGGCTCGCGGCGGGCCGTCTCGATCTGGTGCTCGCCAAACGGCGGGCCGAGGACCCGCGCGGCGAACTGGTCCGGCACGACAGACTGGTGTGGATCGGCGCGGAACGGCTGCGCCTTGACCCCGACCGGCCGGTTCCGCTGATCGTCTATCCACCGCCGGGCATCACACGCGCCCGCGCCCTGGAGGCGCTCGAGAAGCAGGGCCGGGCCTGGCGCATCACGTGTACCAGCGGCAGCCTCAACGGCCTGATCGCGGCTGCCCGCGCCGGCCTGGGCGTGATGGCCCACTCCCGCGGGCTGGTCCCGCCGGGCCTCGTACGCATCCCCGAGCGGGCGGGCCTGCCGGAGCTCGGCGAGATCGACTTCGTCCTGGCGCACGGCCCCAGACAGGGCCAGGCCCGCACCGCCGCCCAGGCACTGGCGAGGGCGATCCTGGCGGGCGGGGACCGGCTGCAACGGCCCTGACGAGGACCGCCCGAAACACCCCGGCCCGGCACGGCACACCCCGGCGGGCCATGTCATGGCCGTCACGGAACGTGCCCCGCTCCATACTGGTCCGCATGCGCGTCGAGTACGACCCCGAGGCGATGAGCCAGGCCTCCTTCTACAGGTTCCTGACGTCGGTCGTCGTGCCCCGCCCGATCGCCTGGGTGTCCACGGTCGCCTCGGACGGAGGCAGCGAGAACCTCGCCCCGCACTCCTTCTTCAGCATCGCCAGCACCGACCCGCCGATCGTGCAGTTCACCTCGATCGGCCGCAAGGACTCTCTGCGCAATGTCGAGGACACCGGCGAGTTCGTCGTCAACTTCTCCTCCGCACCGCTGATGGCACTGATCAACGCCACCGCCATCGACCATCCCCGGTCGGTCAGTGAATTCGAGACCGCCGGCGTCGAGCGCGAGGACAGCCGGTGCGTGCGTCCTCCGAGGGTCGCCGCCTCGCCGGTGGTCCTGGAGTGCCGGTCGCACACCACCCTGCGGATGGGCAACTCCACGTTGGTCTTCGGACGGGTGGTCCACGCCGCCGTGGAAGACAGTTGCCTCGTCGACGGCCGCCCCCACAGCCGGTCGCTACAGCCGCTCGCCAAGCTCGGCGGCGACGAATGGGGCACTCTGGGCGAGATCCTGCACCTGCGCCGCATCCCCTACGAAGAACCCGGCACCCGCTGATCTCGATCCGCGCCGCACGGGGATCAGGCGTGCGCCGCGGGCTTTCCGCGATGCGCGACGTGCACGATGGCCGACGAGGCGGCGATCCGGTCCAGGCCGAAGACGGCCCCGACGCAGAACACGATCCAGCAGCAGAGGATCACCACAGCGCTGCCGACACCGTCGTCGTGGAAGTACGCCAGCCCGTTGATGGCCCGCACCCCGACGCCCGCGGGCATGACCGAGGCCAGCGGTTGCAGCCAGCCCGGCAGGAAGGACGGGGGCAGGACACCGCCGCTCGTGGCATTGCCCATCACCAGCATGAAGATCGAGCCCAGCGGGACACCGATCGGGCCGAAGACGCGGATGAGGAGGACGGTACCGGCCGCCACGGCGCCCGCCATCAGGGTGATGACGCCCACGAGAGCGAGGAAGGAACCGGGGATCGCGTCGAAAATCGTCCCCGCGATGAGCGCCGTGGCGCTGCCCCCGACCACCGCAAAGATCGCGAGGCTGAGCACACGTTGCGTGAACGACAGGCTCAGGGCCTGGACCGGCCGCGGTTGCGGGCCCAGGTGGTGACGGCCGCGTTCATCGGGGTGCTCATGGGACGTGGCGCCGGGGCGTTCGAGGAACTCGCGGCGGCGGACCCCAGGGAACTGCTCCCGGTGGTACGGGGCCTGCTGAACCTCTGAACAGGCGGCGCCCCTCGGCGTCGGGTCTGCGCGGGGGCCGGACGACCGCGGGTCAGCGCGGCGGACGCTGACAGTCGAGCTGTTCGACCCGGCGCCGAAACGGTGTCATCTCCACGTGCTGGACGCCCTCGAGCCGGCCGAGGGGGCCGCTCGGACAGGCGTAGCTCCCGGGTGCTCCCGACCCCCGCCGTCGCAACGATGTCTTGTCGAGGGCGTGGGATCCCCTCGCCTTCGAACCTTCCTTCGTCGAATTCCGGCGCCCAGCGTTGCCTTGCGCTGCGATCGGCCGCTTGCGGCTCATCGTAGGGAGTCACACGCATCCATCGCAGAGGGAGTTGAGACATGCGCACATCGGGGCCGCTCACGGCGGTGTGCCTGAGCACATTCATGTTGCTGCTGGACGTGACGATCGTGGTCGTCGCACTGCCGGACGTGGCACGGTCGTTGGACGCCTCGCTGAGCGATCTGCAGTGGGTGGTCGACGGATACGCGCTCGCGCTGGCGGCACTGCTGCTCGGGATCGGCGCCGCGGCCGACATTCTCGGGCGGCGCCGGGTGCATGTCGTGGGGGTGGCCGTGTTCGCGGTGGCGTCGCTGATGTGCGGCCTCGCCTCCGGGCCCGGCGCGCTGGTGGCCGCCCGGGCGTTGCAGGGGGTGGGCGGGGCCGCCATGTACGCGACGACGCTTCCGCTGCTCGGCTCCGTCTACCGAGGGCGGCAGCGGTCGGCCGCGCTCGGCGTCTGGGGCGCGGTCAGCGGCTCGGCCGCGGCGGTGGGACCGGTGCTCGGCGGTGCGCTCACCGAGGGACCGGGGTGGCGGTGGATCTTCTTCGTGAACCTGCCGGTCAGTGTGGCCGCGGTGGTGCTCATGCTGCGGGCGGTTCCGGAGTCGCGGGGTCCGGGCAGTCTGCGGATCGACTGGGCGGGCACGGTCACCTTCGCGGGATTCGCGGGTGGGACGACCTACGGCGTGGTGCGCGCCGGGGTGGACGGCTGGTCCTCCCCCACGACGCTGAGCTCGTTCGGGCTCGCGACGCTGGCCCTGATGCTCTTCGTGATGGTGGAGTGCCGGGTGGAGCATCCCCTGCTCGATCTGTCGCTGCTGCGCAAGCCCGCGTTCGTGGGCGTGATGACGGGCGCGCTGGCCTTCAGCGGTGTGGCCTTCGGGATGACTCCCTACTTCTCGATCTGGACGCAGACGCTGCTCGGCATGAGTCCGGTGCACGGTGGACTGACGCTGCTGCCACTGACGTTCGCCTCCATGACCGTCGCCATCCTGGTCGGTCGGCTGCTGCACGGGGTGCCCGCCCGGCTGACCATCGGCGGCGGGATGCTCCTGATCGGCTCGGGCGCCTTCTGCGAGGCCGTTCTGGACGCGGGCAGCGACTGGACCGCGCTGGTGCCCGGGTTCGTCCTGGTGGGCGTCGGCAGCGGATTCGTGTCGCCCACCGTGGCCGGGGCGGCGCTCGCCTCGGTGCCGCCGGAGCGGGCGGGCATGGCGGGCGGAGCGGTGAATACGTTCCGTCAGTTGGGGTACGCCCTTGGGGTGGCCACCTTCGGCACCGTACTCACCTCCCATATGCAGGCCACGCTGTCGCACGACTCGGCGCACACCTTGGCGGGCGGCGGGTCCGCGGCACTGCGTGGTGTGTTCCCCGAGCACACGCTGCGCACCGCGTTCGCCTCGGGGCTCAACGCGGCTCTGGTGGTCGCGGGTCTGGCGGGGATGCTGGCGGGAGTGCTGGTGCTGGTTCTGGTACGGCAGCCGCGGTCCGCGGTCGCGCAACCGGGGCCCGAGATGATGAAGGAGACGGCGACGCGGGGGTGAACGGCGCGGGCGGTGACCATGCGAAAGGCCACCGGCTGATGATACTCGCGAGTAGGGTGCATGGAGCCGTAAATGCGGCGCACAGATTCCGTGGAGATTGCGGGGCGGGAACCTACGCCGCCGTAGGGAGTTCTGCCCGGCGCTACCCCATGTGCGGTCATTTTCCGTGGCTGACCTGTGGGCTTGCGACGAGTGTCCAGGAGACCGCCCCCCTCCCGCCCGGCCCTGCGTTGGGGTAGCTTTCACGGCGCTGTGCGGAGCGCCACAAGGAGTGGGATTGCGCGAGTTCACCAACCCTCCGTTGGCATCGGCGCCGCCGGTGGGCGGTCTGGCCGATGTCGTTTTCAAGTATGCCCAGGAAGATCCCCTCCGTGTCGCCCTCGGCCGCAAGGACGAGGAGGGCCGGTGGCGCGATGTGACCGCCGCGGAGTTCCGCGACGAGGTCCTCGCGCTCGCCAAGGGTCTGCTGGCGCAAGGCGTCCGGTTCGGGGACCGGGTCGCGATCATGTGCCGTACGCGTTACGAGTGGACTCTCTTCGACTTCGCGCTCTGGACGATCGGCGCCCAGGTGGTGCCCGTCTACCCCACCTCGTCGGCCGAGCAGGTCTTCTGGATGCTCTACGACGCGCAGGTGTCGGCCGCCATGGTGGAGCACGAGGACCACGCGATGACGATCGCCACCGTCATCGACCGGCTGCCGCAGTTGCACCGGCTGTGGCAGCTCGACGTGGGTGCCGTGCAGGAGCTGTACGACGCGGGGGCGCACATCGAGGACGAGGTGGTGCACCGGCACCGGCAGGCGGTCACTCCGGACTCGACGGCGACGGTCATCTACACCTCCGGCACCACCGGCCGCCCCAAGGGGTGTCTCCTCACGCACGGCAACTTCATGTTCGAGGCCGACACGGTCATCGAGCGCTGGGAGCCGGTCTTCCACTCCAAGAAAGGCGATGAGGCCGCCACCCTGCTGTTCCTGCCGCTGGCCCATGTCTTCGGGCGGATGGTGCAGGTCGCAGCCTTCCGCGGCCGGGTCAAGTTCGGCCACCAGCCGCAACTGAACGCGGCGGCGCTGCTGCTCGACCTGGCCGCGTTCAAGCCGACGTTCTTCGTCGCGGTGCCGTACATCTTCGAGAAGGTCTTCAGCGCTGCCCGCCGCAAGGCCGAGAAGGAGGGCCGGTCCGCACCCTTCGAGAAGGCGGTCGAGGTCGCCGTGAAGTACGCCGACGCGATCGAGGCCAAGGCGTGGGGCATCGGCCCCGGCCCCTCGGCGGGCCTGCGCATGCAGCACCAGTTCTTCGAAAAGGTCGTGTACGCCAAGATCCGCGCGGCGATGGGCGGCCGGGTGCGGCAGGCAATGTCCGGAGGCTCGGCGATGGACCGCCGGCTCGGACTGTTCTTCGCGGGCGCGGGCGTTCAGATCTACGAGGGGTACGGCCTGACGGAGTCGACAGCGGCCGCGACCGCGAACCCGCCCGGGCGCACCCGGTACGGCACGGTCGGCCAGGCTGTCCCCGGCACGACCGTGCACATCGCGGACGACGGCGAGATCTGGCTGTACGGCCCCCACCTCTTCCACGGCTACCTCAACAACCCCAAGGCCACCGACCAGGCCCTGCACGACGGCTGGCTCGCCACGGGCGACCTGGGTTCCCTGGACGAGGACGGCTTTCTCACCATCACCGGGCGCAAGAAGGAGATCCTGGTGACCTCCGGCGGCAAGAGCGTCTCGCCCGGGGTACTGGAGGAGCGCGTACGGGACCATCCGCTGGTCGCGCAATGCATCGTCGTCGGCAACGACCGCCCGTACGTCGCGGCGCTCGTGACGCTCGACTCCGATGCCGTCGAACACTGGCTGCAGATGCGCGGCAAGCCGAGCATGTCCCCGGCCGACCTGGTGCGCGACCCCGATCTGGAGACCGAGGTGCGGCGCGCGGTGGTGGCGGCGAACACGCTGGTCTCGCAGGCCGAGTCGATCCGCACCTTCCGGATCCTCGCGCATCAGTTCACCGAGGAACACGGACTGCTCACGCCGTCGCTGAAGCTGAAGCGCAAGGCGATCGAGAACGCGTACTCGAACGAGGTGGAGGCGCTGTACCGGGCCTGAGCACGATGCACGGAAACCCGGTGCGGGCTGTCGGCACGGTGGTGTGTGATCGGGGGTATGGCGATGGTGCTGGGCACGCCGGGAGTCGACGGGTTGAGCAAGGCTGCGGGAGTGGCAGTACGACGGGGCGCCGATGCAACTGCATCCGGGGGATCTGGGCTGGTTCTGGCGGTTCGGTGCAGAGGCGACGGCCGCGGCGGTGCGGACCTGGAGCCGGGACGGACAGATTCTCGCCGTCGGGTTGCTGGACGGTCCCGAACTGTTGCGGCTGACGATCGCGCCGGACGCTCACCGGGACGAGGCGATCACCGTCGCCGCGGCGGCCGCACTCCAGGAGCTGGGCTCGTCGAGCGCGATCGTCTGCACCCCGAGCTCCAATGTCGGCGCCGTCGCCACCTACAAGTCCGCCGGCTTCCGGCAACGCCCTGAGATCCGGGACCGACGCCGGGACGCCTAGGGCTGTGACCGCGTAGGTTCGCCGTGTTGGTGGTCGTGGCGGTCCGCTGTGCGGTGACGTCCGATCCGACCGCCTGAGGCGCGGTGGCAGCTCCTGTGCGGGTGCGCAGACTCATGACGAGGGGCAGACCGGCTGTGATGGAGCGTGCGCCGGCGCCGGCTGGACGCGGATGGATTCGCCGGCCCGAAAATTTGCGAGACGGCAGTACCCGGTCGATGGTCCGGACCGGGAAGGCCGGATCCGTTTCCGGCCAATCTGTGGGGGTCGCGTAGGTTCCCCGAGGACACGGCCGGCCAGGAATGCAAGGGGGGCCGTGATCGTCGACCATGGGAGTACCACCCCACGACTGAAGGATCGAGAGCTCGTGAGCAGCAAGGTCCCCCCGATCATCCTGAACAACGGCGTCGCGATGCCCCAGCTGGGCTTCGGCGTCTGGCAGGTGCCGGACGACGAGGCGCAGAGCAGCGTTGCCACCGCCCTGGAGGCCGGGTACCGCAGCATCGACACGGCGGCGATCTACGGCAACGAAGAGGGCGTCGGCAGGGCGGTGACCACCTCCGGCATCCCGCGCAAGGACCTCTTCGTCACCACCAAACTGTGGAACGCCGACCAGGGGTACGACTCCACGCTGCGTGCGATCGACGTATCGCTGGAGAAGCTCGGCCTGGAGTACGTGGACCTCTTTCTGATCCACTGGCCGCTGCCGTCCCGGGGCAAGTTCGTCGAGACGTACAAGGCCCTGGAGAAGATCAACGCGGACGGCCGCGCCACGGCGATCGGCGTCTCCAACTTCCTTCCGGAGCACCTCGAGACTCTGATCGCCCAGACGGCGCTGATTCCGGCAGTCAACCAGATCGAGCTGCACCCACACCTGCAGCAGCACGCGGCACGCGACTACCACGCGCAGCAGGGCATCGCGACGGAGGCCTGGTCCCCGCTCGGCCAGGGCCGGGGCCTCCTCGAGGTCCCGGCGATCATCGCCATCGCCCAGAAGCACAACCGCACCCCGGCCCAGATCGTGCTGCGCTGGCACATCCAGCTGGGCAACATCGTGATCCCGAAGTCCGTGACCCCGGCCCGGATCAGGGAGAACATCGAGGTCTTCGACTTCTCGCTGGACACCGAGGACATGGCGGCGATCAGCGCGCTCAACGAGGACCGCCGCCTCGGTCCGGACCCGGCCACGTTCGACATGGGCTGAGGAGTCCGTGAACCGGCTGAGGTCCTGACCCCGCTCCGCCTCGACCGACCCGCGAGCGGCCTCCCGCCACGGGGCCGGTCGAGGCCGGAGCGAACTCGCCGATCTTCCGTCCGCCGTGCGCCGCCTGTGAACCGGCCCTTCGCGGCCGGACCGGCCGGGCTTGCCCGGTACCGCGGTTCCCGCGCGGTACCGGGCAGCCGGCGCACGTCAGTTGGGCTGCCCGATCGGCCGCACGACCACGGTGTTGACGTCGACGCCCTCGGGCTGCCGGATCGCCCAGACGATCGAGTCGGCGATCTGGTCGGCGGTGAGGAGTCGGCCGGGCGGGAGGCTGCCGTAGCTGTCCCAGAACGGGGTCTCCACACGACCGGGCGCGATCAGGGTCACGCCCACCCCCCATTCGGTCACCTGGCGGCGGGTGTTCTCGGCGAGCCCGGTGACCGCCCACTTGGTCGCCCCGTAGAGGTTTCCGGGCCCCGGTACGAACCCGGCGACGCTGCCCACCAGCACGATCCGGCCCCGGGTCTCCTTGAGGGCGTCGATGGAGGCCCTGATGAGCAGCGCGGGACCGAGCACATTGGTCAGCACCATCTCGCTCCATGCGGCCGGATCGTCCTCGGCGACCGTGTCGTGGGTGGCGAACCCGGCGTTGGCGACCACCGTGTCGAGCCGCCCGAACTCCTTCAGCGTGGTCTCGACGGCGGCCTGTACCTCGCCGTGGTCTGCGGCACTCCCGGCGATCGTCAACAGGCCGTCAGGATTGCCGAGTTCGTCGGCGAAACCGCGCAACCGCTGTTCGCCGCGCCCGGTGACGGCGACCCGGTGCCCCGCGTCGAGAAGCCGCCGTGCCACGGCGGCGCCGATCCCGCTGCCGCCACCTGTGATGAGTGCGACCGGAGAGTCGGTCATGGTTTCCCCCTCTGTCTCGATGGACGCAGGGGAGTTCATCACTTCGAGCACTCTCCAAGTCAAGGGGCTGCCATGGCCTCAGGCGGTCCGTGCGGCCGTGTACACCGTGTGCGCCTTCAGCACGAACACATCACTCCTGTGGTGCACGCTCACCTCGTCCTCAGGATCGAGGAGCCGGTCGAGCGTGGCCCGGTCCTCGCGGTCGAGGTCCTCCTCGAGGGCTTCGCGGAGCCGGGTCAGGGAGGCGACGACGTAGGCGCGCGCCCGGTCCGTGACCGGTGCGGGCAGGTCCAGCAGGAAGCTTCGCGTGCCGGTGTGCTTCAGGCCCGCGGCGGTCAGCAGGGCCGGCCAGTCCTCGGTCTCGGCGACGGCGCCGGGCAGCGCCGTCCGCATCCGCGCGAACCACTCGGCCTCCACCGCATCGATGCGCGCCTGCAGCCCCGGACGGCCGATGCCGATGTCGCGAGGCAGGAACCGGGCGGGCAGTCCGCCCTCCAGCAGGGCCAGGGTGCCGCCGGGCGCCAGCCGCCCGGCGAACGCGGTGAGAGCGGCCCGCTGGTCACCGAGGTGGTGCAGACTGTTGCTGGCCCACAGCAGGTCGGCCGGGTAGGGCAAGTCGTCCAAGACCTCGGGGAGTTCACCCGCGACCGTGCTGAATCGGTCGGCGAGTCCGAGCCGTTCGGCCCGGGCTCGTGCCCGCTCCAGCAGCGGCTCGGAACCGTCCACCGCGACGATCCGCGCGCCGGGGAAAGCCTCGGCGAACAGGCAGGAGACGACACCCGGACCGCTGCCCGTGTCGACGATCAGGCCCGGTCCGGGCACCTCCTCCGCGAGCCAGGCCATGACCCTCTCGTACAGCGGTGTGAACAGCTCCGCCTGTGCCTCGAGCAAGGGAGCCATCACGGCCCAGTCGATGTCGGTGTGGTCGCCCTGGTGGTGGTGTGCCATGGTCATGAGCCTCTCGTCCGGAGGCTCCCAGACTGCGCCCACACGCCGGGGGACGGCCACTTCTGTTGCCGGTCCGGCAAACGCAGCCCCGGAAGCGGCACGCCGCGCGGTCTCCCCCTGACGAACGGGCCCCGCGACAAAGGAGATGCGCCCGACCCCGGCCGACTCCCACGATGGACCCCATGGACGACGAGTTGGTGGAGCACTTCCTCCGGGACGGATTCGGGAAGATCGAGGGTGCCTTTCCGCCGCGCGTCGCGGAGGGATGTGCGCGGCTGCTGTGGAAGGAGACCGGGTACGCCCCCGACGACCGCGGCACCTGGAAGGACCCGGTGTACTGGGTGGCCGGCATGGCGCAGGGCCCGTTCGCCGCCGCGGCCAACTCCTCCGCCCTGCACGAGGCTTTCGACCTGCTGGTGGGCGAGCGCCGCTGGGATCCGCGATACTCGCTGGGCAGCTTTCCGCTGCGCTTCCCGCACGAAGAGGAACCGGACGACGCGGGCTGGCACATCGAGGGCAGCTACCTGCCCGAGGGCGCCACGCTGTGGCACACGAACCTGTGGTCGAAGGGCCGCGCGCTGCTCATGCTCTTCCTGTTCACCGAGGTCGGCGAGGACGATGCCCCGACGCGCATCCGCGTGGGCTCGCATCTCGACGTGCCCCCGGTCCTGGAACCGTACGGCGAACGCGGCGCCTCCTTCCTGGAGCTCGGCCCGAAGGTCGAGGCGGCCTCCGCGCACCGTCCGCTCGCCTGGGCCACCGGTCGCCCGGGGGACGTTTACCTCTGCCATCCGTTCCTCGTCCACGCGGCCCAGCCCCACCATGGCGCACGCCCCCGCTTCATGGCGCAGCCGCCGCTGTATCCGGCGGTGCCGTGCGAGCTGGAGCGGCAGGACGGCGACTACTCGGCGGTGGAGTTCGCGATCCGCCAGGGTCTCGCCCACGGAGGGCGGCCCCCGGGGACCGTCACCTCGTGACGACCGAGGCGGACACGCGTTCCGCGCCGGCTGCTCATGGCACCCGGACACAGCAGGTGCGGCGCGCTGCCCTCGGCCCTACCCGGACCGGCAGCCGCGTCGGCAGCCGGGCGGTGGCCCACCACCTCCAGCCGCTGCGGGCGCCGCACCTGACGGCTTCGCCGACGGCACGGCCCGTGTGCCCGCAGGCCGGCATGCGCTGAGGCACCGACTCCCCCGACCGCAAATGTCGGCGGGTGCGCGCAGAACGCACACCCGCCGAGTGTCCCGGAGGCCGGGCCGGGCTCGGCCTCCGGGACACTCGCCGCCACGCCGTACGGCCGGCTCGCGACGGCCACACCGTGGCCGTCCGGCCAGAGTGGTGATGTACACACCGCCCGGCCGCAGGGCCCGGGCGCATTCGTCGATCACGGCCCGCACGTCCTCGGGACCTTCGAGGAGATGCAGCAGCCAGACGGTCGTGACCGCGTCGAACGACCCGTCGCGGACGGGCAGCCGACGGCTGTCGGCGCGGAACACGGCAGCGGGCAGCCGTGCGACGGCCAGCCGGGCCATCGCATGGGTCAGATCGGCGCCGGTCACCCTCAGCCCGGGCCGCCCGGCCGCGAGCCGCCGGGTCACGATGCCCGTGCCGCAGGCCACGTCGAGCAGTCGGCCGGCGCCCTCGGGTATCAGTCCGAGCACGGCGTCGGCGGCCGCCCGGGCCCGGGGCTCGCCGCCGCGCGTGGCGTCGTACGCGTCGGCCTCGGCCTCGTAGTCGAGCATGGGTGCCCTCCGCTCAGTGGGCGCCGTGCCCGGGGGCCAGCTCCTCGATCCGCTGGGCCAGCCGGAAGTCGAGTTCGGTGACCGCCCCGCCCACGCTGTGTGTGTTCACCGTCAGGGTGACGGTGTTGTAGCCGAGGGTGAGGTCGGAGTGGTGGTCGAGCTCCTCCTGCACCTGGGCGATGTGCACGACCATGGCGGTCGCCGCGAAGTGTGAGCCGAGCCGGTAGGAGCGGGCGATGCGGTCGCCGTCCTGCGACCAGCCCGGCAGCTCCGCCAGCCGGTCCTCGATCTCCTTCTGCGACAGCGGTTCGACGGGCATCACCGGGCTCCTTCCGTGGCACGCGGGTTCGCCTCACCCTGACACATCCCCTCTGTACGACGCCGTACGCGTGGCCGTGCCCTCAGCGTCGTACGCACTCCGCGGCGAAGTCGTCCGCAAAGACGGCGATCTCGGCGCGTCCCTCGACCCGCTCCAGCCACTCGTGCGGCAGCCGGTGGTCGCCGTGGTGGGCGCCGAGGAGGTTGCCGCAGACGGCGCCCGTGGAGTCGTTGGCCGTGGGATGGCCCTGGGCGGTGTGTGCCGAGCGGGCGGCCATGCCGAACGCGGTGTCGCCGGGCACCCGGCTCAGTCCGAAGGGCGCCGAGCACCTGAACGTGCCGGTGCGCGAGCCTTCAACACCCCGGTGGACATGACGGTGGCGGAGCCGGCCGTCGAGACGTTTCTCCCGGCCGACCCGGCAACGGCCAAGTACCTTCCTACGGCGATGAATTGATCTGACGTCAAATGTTTTCCCCTCGCCCCATGAGACGTACGTCCGAACGTGCCACACTGCTTGCGTCAAGTGGTCGCGTAGGGGAGGCGTGGCGTGAGCGAGCGGCGGGCTGCGCCCACCGTGGGGCAGGTGGTCCTCGGGCGGCGGTTGCAGGAGCTGAGAGAGGCCGCCGGGCTGAAACGCGAGGAGGCGGCACGGATACTGCGCGTCGCTCCGGCGACCGTGCGGCGCATGGAAGCCGCCGAGGTCGCGTTGAAGATCCCGTACCTTCAGGTGCTGCTGTCGACGTACGGGGTGCCCGACGCGGAGATCACCGCCTTCGTCCGGCTCGCCGAGGAGGCCAACCAGCCCGGCTGGTGGCAGCGTTACCACGACGTACTGCCCGACTGGTTCAGTCTGCACGTCAGCCTGGAGGGCGCCGCGCGCATCATCCGCTCGTACGAGCCGCACTTCGTGCCCGGACTGCTGCAGACCGAGGACTATGCGCGTGCCGTGCTGGAGGCCGGGACCGTGGGGCAGGTCCGCCCCCAGGACATCGAGCGCCATGTGGCGCTGCGCATGGCCCGGCAGAAGCTGCTCACCGGGGAGAACTCGCCGCACTTCTGGGTGATCATGGACGAGACCGTGCTGCGGCGCCCGGTGAGCGCCCGCTCCACGGTGATGCGCGAACAGCTCGAGAGGCTGACAGAAGCCACCGAGAATCCGCGGATCACCCTGCAGGTCGCCGAGTACGCCGCCGGTCCGCACCCGGGGGCGTGCACTCCGTTCGTGCTCTTCCGCTTCGGGGAGCCGGAGTTGCCGGACATGGTCTACAGCGAGTACCTCACCGGCGCCCTCTATCTCGACTCGCGCCCCGAGGTGGCCATGCACCTGGAGGTCCTGGACCACATGTCCGCGAAGGCGGCCTCCGTGCAGCGCACGAGAAGGATCTTCCAGGAGTACCGCGACACCTTCTGACCCGGCCCCTCCGGCCGACCCACGCTTACCGAGGAGCATGCGCATGACGCCAGGACACCAAGCAGCGCCCGGCCGGATCGACACCGGCCGGCCCCATCCGGCGCGCGTGTACGACTGGTGGCTGGGCGGCAAGGACAACTACCCGGTCGACGAGGAGCTGGGCCGGAAGATCCTTGCCGCGGACCCGACCGTGCGGCGCGGGGCGCGCGCCAACCGCCGTTTCATGCACCGGGCCACCCGGACGCTGGCGCACGCAGGGGTGCGCCAGTTCCTCGACATCGGCACCGGCATCCCCACCGAGCCCAATCTCCACCAGGTCGCGCAGGAGGTCGCGCTCGACGCCCGGGTGGTGTACGCCGACCACGACCCGATCGTGCTGCGGCACGCCCAGGCGCTGCTGCACGGCACGGCGGAGGGCACCACCGACTATGTCCACGCGGACGTCCGCGATCCCGACGCGATCCTCGACCGCGCCGCCGAGTCCCTGGACCTCGGGCAGCCGGTCGCACTGTCGCTGATCGCGCTCACGCACTATCTCGGCGACGAGGTCCACGACCTGCTGAAGCGATATGTCGAGGCACTCGCGCCCGGCAGCCACCTGGTCCTGTCCCAGGTCACGCCCGACCTGAACCCCGAGGCCGTCGAGCGGGCCGCCGGTCTGTTCCAGCACAGCGGCACACCCTTCTTCCCCCGCTCGCTCGCCGAGTTCGCACGCTTCTTCGACGGTCTGGAACTGCTGGGTCCGGGCGTGATCCCCGTCTCCGGGTGGCGGCCGGAGCCGGAGGACGTGCTGGCCCAGGCGGAGGGCATCGTGCCGGTCTACGCGGGGGTCGCGCGCAAGCCGTGACCCCGTCCACGGGCCGCCGGCCTCGGCGGCCCGTGTCCTCACCGCCGCCTCAGGCCGTCCCGCCCTTCGCGTCCCTGTCGTCGTCGACGATCTCGGCGTCCACCACCGACTCGTCGTCGGAAGGGGCCCGTTCGTCGCCGGAGTCGCCCGAGGCGGACGACTGGGCCTGGGCGTACATCGCCTGCCCCATCCTCTGGCTCACGGTGGCGAGCTTCTCGACCCCGGCGCGCAGCGCCGCCGTGTCGGCCTCGTCCTTCAGCAGACCCTTCAGCTCGGTGGCCGCGGCCATCACCTCGTCCTTGGTGTCCGCCGGAATGCGCTTCTCGTTCTCCCGCAGGAACTTCTCCGTCTGGTACACGAGTTGCTCGGCCTGGTTGCGTGTCTCCGCGGTCTCCCGGCGCTTGCGGTCCTCCTCGGCGTACTGCTCCGCGTCCCGCATCATCCGGTGGATCTCGTCCTTGGGGAGCGCCGAGCCACCGGTCACCGTCATCTTCTGTTCCCGGCCCGTCGCCAGGTCCTTGGCCGAGACGTGCATGATCCCGTTGGCGTCGATGTCGAAGGCCACCTCGATCTGCGGCACCCCGCGCGGTGCGGGCGGCAGCCCGGTCAGGTCGAAGACGCCGAGCTTCTTGTTGTAGGCGGCGATCTCGCGCTCGCCCTGGTAGACCTGGATGCCGACCGACGGCTGGTTGTCCTCGGCGGTGGTGAAGATCTCCGAACGCCGCGTGGGAATGGTCGTGTTGCGTTCGATGAGCTTGGTCATGATGCCGCCCTTGGTCTCGATGCCGAGAGACAGCGGGGTGACGTCGAGCAGCAGGACGTCCTTGACGTCGCCGCGGATGACACCGGCCTGCAGGGCCGCGCCGACGGCCACGACCTCATCGGGGTTGACGCCCTTGTGCGGCTCCTTGCCGGTGAGATCCTTGACCAGATCGGTGACGGCGGGCATGCGGGTGGAGCCGCCGACCAGGATGACGTGGTCGATCGCGGACAGCTTCACACCCGCGTCCTTGACCGCCTGGTGGAACGGGGTCCGGCAGCGGTCCAGCAGGTCGGCGGTGAGCTCCTGGAACTGAGCGCGTGTCAGCTTCTCCTCGAGGTGCAGCGGGCCCTCCGCGGAGGCGGTGATGTAGGGCAGGTTGACGGTCGTCTCGGTGGAGCTGGACAGCTCGATCTTGGCCTTCTCGGCGCCCTCGCGCAGCCGTTGCAGCGCCATCTTGTCGGCGCCGAGGTCGATGCCGTACTGCCCCTTGAACCGCTTGACGAGATGGTCGACGATCCGCTGGTCCCAGTCGTCGCCGCCGAGGTGGGTGTCCCCGTTCGTGGCCTTGACCTCGATGACGCCGTCGCCGATCTCCAGGAGGGAGACGTCGAACGTGCCGCCACCGAGGTCGAAGACGAGGACCGTCTGCTCCTCGGCGCGGTTGAGCCCGTACGCGAGGGCCGCGGCCGTCGGCTCGTTGATGATCCGCAGGACCTTCAGGCCCGCGATCTCCCCCGCCTCCTTGGTGGCCTGCCGCTGCGCGTCGTCGAAGTAGGCAGGCACGGTGATCACGGCGTCGGTGACGTCCTCGCCCAGATACGCCTCTGCGTCCCGCTTCAGCTTCTGCAGGACCCGGGCGGACAGTTCCTGTGCCCGGTAACGGGTGCCGTCCACGCCGCCCTTCCCCGGGAAGCGCCAGTTCACCTCGCCCATGTGCCGCTTCACCGAGCGCGCGGTGCGCTCGACGTTCGTCACGGCCTGCCGCTTGGCGACCTCGCCGACGAGCACCTCGCCGTTCTTGGCGAAGGCCACCACCGACGGAGTGGTGCGCGCGCCCTCGGCGTTGGCGACGACAGTGGGCTCACCACCCTCCAGAACGGCCACCACCGAGTTCGTCGTACCGAGGTCGATCCCCACCGCACGTGCCATCGCTGTCCCCTTCCGCCAGGGCGCTCCCGCACTCCATCACAAAACTTGAGTGGTCCCTTGTCAATGCCGTCGGCTCCACAGCGGATGCCTTCGGCCCCCCTGGCGCATACCCCGGAAACGGCGGTGCCGCGCCCCCCTCGCGGTGGGCGCGGCACCTCGAATGTGTGTGCGTCAGGCGAGCTTGGCGTCCAGAGTGATCGTCGTACCGGCCAGGGCCTGGCTGACCGGGCAGTTCTTCTTGGCCTCTTCGGCGGCGGCCACGAACGCGTTGTTGTCGATGCCGGGGACGGTGCCCTCGACGGTGAGGTGGATGCCCGTGATGCCCTCACCCGGCTGGAAGGTGACGTCGGCCTTCGTCTCGAGCTTGGTGGACGGGGTGCCGGCGCCGGCCAGACCGTGCGACAGCGCCATGGAGAAGCAGCTGGAGTGGGCGGCGGCGATCAGCTCCTCCGGGCTGGTCTTGCCGTTCGCCTTCTCGGCGCGCGACGGCCACGACACCGGCTGCTGGCCGATGCCGGAGGAGTCGAAGGTCACGACGCCGTTGCCCTCGAGCAGATTGCCTTCCCAGACGGTGTGTGCGGTGCGCGTGGTTGCCACGGTTCTTCCTTTCGCGTGTGGGCCCGTTGCCGGGTTCCGTAGGCACCATCCGATCACATCGGCACGCGGCGCAGGCACCTGACATGACGACGAGCCGATCCCCCGGGCGCGCTGCCGGCACTCCGGGTTCACCGCACCCGGAACACCGGCCCCTGCGGCGTGAACGGCAGCCGCGCGCCCTGTGGGATCGGATACGCGTGTTCCCGCCGCATCCGCCGTACGTCGCACCAGCCGTCCGTGATCACCAGTACCGGGGCACCGGGCGGCAAGTCCTGTGCCCGGTGCAGCAGATCGATCCCCGGCTGCAGGACCGTACCGCCGCGGCCGTGGACCCGTACCCGGCCCGCGATGTCGGTGACCGGCAGGCGATGCGGGCGAAGGTGACGGCTGCCTGCACGCAGCGGCTCTCCGCTTCGGGTCCGAACCGGCGCCGCTCTCGCGGACGTGGTTGCTCGCCGTGGAGGTTCGCAGATGACCGGCAGCGGCCGTCCTGTCATTTTCGTGCGCGTGCCGTCGCCGGATTCTTCCGGGCTCAGGCGGCTCGTTCGTCCTCGGGCGCGGACAGCGGCACCTGGGGGCCGTCGCCCTCACGCAGCCAGCAGTGGAAGAGGCGGTGGAGCTGCTCGGCTCCGACGAGCGCTGCCCCGCCCTCGACCGGGGCGGACAGCGCCACCGGCGACAGCAGGAAGGGGCGCGTCTGGGCACCGCCGAGTCCGCCGTGCGAGCCGATCTGCTCCTCGAACGCGAGGACTTCGCCCTCGTCCGGGTCGTACCAGGAGTTGACCATGATGTCGGCGGTGTGCGGGAAGGAGTGCGTGCGGCGTACGGCATCGGCGGCGCCGGGGCCGAAGCCGGCAAGCGGACCGGTCCCGTCGGCGAGCAGGTCGATCGGGACCTCGGCGCCGTGAGCTCCGAGCACCACCCCGCCGTGCTTCTCGCTCCGTACGAGGAGGAAGCCGATGCCGGGGTGATGGGCGAGCGTGGGCAGCAGCGCCGGGTGGCGGCGGTCGATCTCCTCCTTGGTCATCCGGTGCGGCACATCGGGGAAGGACACGAGTCCGAGATTGCCGGAGGCGAGCACGATGGGCTCGGTGCGGCGCCGTGCGGGCCGGTGCCCCTCGCCGCCCTCCTCCACCGGACGGTGCAGCGCGGCCCGGACGGCCGCACGCGCCTCGGCCCCGCTGTGGGTGCGCTCCACCCTGCGCGGCACGGGCAGTCCGCAGCCTGCCCGCACCAGATTGGCGAGGCTGAGCCCGTAGCGGGTCCGGAAGGTCTCGCCGGGGCTCTGGCCGTGGTCGGAGAGCACGACGATCCGGTACGGGCGCGGGGCGTGCTCGGCGACCTGCGCGAGCAGCGCGAGCGAGCGGTCCAGCCGCTGCAGGACCTGCTCGGCGTCCCGGCTGTGCGGGCCGGAGTGGTGAGCCACCTCGTCGAAGGCCACGAGGTCCGCGTAGACCGCGTTGCGTCCGGCGAGCATGTCGCCGATGACCGCGGCGACAACGACGTCCCGCTCGACGACGGTGGCGAAGGCGCGCACGAAGGGGTAGAGACCGCCTCGCTTGACGCGCGGTCGCTGCCGGGTGAGGCGGGCCCGGGCGGACTGGCCCGTCTCACGGCCGACCTCCGCGAGGAACGACAGAGCGGTGCGGACGGCGTTCGCCGGGTCGCTGAAGTAGGCGAAGTACCCGGCACGGGACCGGTTCTCCCGCCCCCTCCTGACGGCGATGGACAGTACGAGGGCGACCTCGTCGGCGCCACCGCTGAAGAGGTTGCCACGGCTCGCGCCGTCGACGGTGAGGAGGCCGCCGTCACCGGTCCGTTCGATGGCCCTGCGCTGGAGTTCTGCGGCGCTCGACGGCCGGTTGCAGACCATGACCTCGCGGTGTTCCTTCTCGTACCACCGAAAGGCCGGAACGTCGTGGTTGCTGCCGTGGAGAATGCCGAGCTGGCTGGCGCCGGTCTGGCTGGACCAGTCGGTGCGCCACGCCGTGAGCCGGTGGGTCGGTCCGCGGCCGTCGCGGGTATCGAGCCATGAGGCGACGGTCGGCATGAGCCCTTTGTCGACGGCCGCCCGGAGCACGTCGTGCCCGACGCCGTCGAGCTGGACGAACAGGACCGCAGGAGCGGCGGGCGCGGCCCGGCCGTCGCCTCGTCCGCGCCGACGGGCGGCCAGCCGGTACAGCCGCCTGCGGTACGCGTCGTCGTCCCGTACGGCAAGGGCTCCGCCGATGGCCGAGGCGACCGCCGACATCATGGCGGCGACCACGACCGCCGTCTCGGGGGCGGCCTCGCCCTGGCCGGAGGGGTTGACGCGAAGGGCGAGCAGCAGCAGGGACCCGTTGAGGAAGAAGACCAGCAGTCCGAGCACAAGGGCCGGCACGAGCAGCAGCAGCCGCACGAGCAGGGGCCACACGAGGGACGAGAGAAGACCGAAGACGCCGGCGCCGGCCGCTGCCGTGACGGCGATGCGGGTGACGCTGTCACCGGCCGCGGACTGCAGCCGGAAGTCGGGCAGGATCCCGGCGAGAACGAGCAGGGTGGCGGTGGATGCGGCCCATACGGCGACGCTCCGTCCCGCACCGCTGATCAGACTCCGCCAGCGCTCCCGACCCACGCCCCGCTCACCTCACATCCCGGCCGATGCGATCCCCTGGGGACCCGCCCCACCTTGTCACATCGCCCGGGACCACCCGAAAGGCACCGCGCGCGAGCGACCCGGCCCGGGGTCAGCGACCGTCGTACCCCGCAGTCGGCATCGACAGACGACGGTGAATGCGGGCCTTCATCTGGGCGTCGTAGGACGGTTCCGCGCACCCCACCGTCTCGATGCGCACGCCCCGTCGCGCACACTCCGCGGCGAATTCGTCCACGGAGGACAGGGCCCGCTCCAGGACCCGCCTGCTCGGGGCCACGAACAGATCGACGAGGCCCGCCTCCACATCCGCCCACAGCGCGCAGTGATCGGGACGCAGACTCCGGACGAGCAGCTCCCGCGTGACCACGTACCCCCGCTCCGCCGCCCAGCGCGCGCACATCGCATGCTGGCTACGGGAGTCGACGAGAAAGGGGTCCGCGTCCAGCTCCTCCAGCGGCGTCAGACTGGCGATCGCCGCCACTCGGACCGGGCCGGGCCGGGCCGAGCCGTCGCGCGGGCCGGAGGTGTCGTGCGCCTCTCCCATGGGGTCCCCCTCACCTCAGGGTTTCGCCGCCGACCCTACTCCTGCCCGTAGGCTCGAGGGGAGTCGCACGAAGGAGGCAATGGAGTGCCGGTGGAGATCACGTGGTGGGGTCACGCCACCTGCACGATCGAGGACTCCGGGACACGGGTTCTGACCGATCCCCTGTTCGCGCGCCGTCTCGCGCATCTGCGACGGCGCCGCGGGACCCCGCCGCCGCCCGCGGCCGCCGTCGCGGACATCGCGCTGGTCTCGCATCTGCACGCCGACCATCTGCACGTGCCGTCGCTCGCCCGCCTGGCCCCCGGCACCCGCCTGTTGGTGCCGCGCGGTGCCCTGGCCCAGGTGCCGGGGCTGCGCCGGCTGGGTCGTCTGCGGCTCACCGAGGTCGTGCCCGGCGACCGGGTGCGCGTCGACGACCTGGTCGTACGGGTGGTGCCGGCCCGTCACGACGGACGCCGGCTGCCGGTCGGGCCGCGCCGGTCCCCCGCTCTCGGGTTCGTGCTCGAGGGCGCCGCACGGACGTACTTCGCCGGGGACACCGGCCTGTTCGAGTCGATGGCCGAGGAGATCGGGCCGGTCGATGTGGCCCTTCTGCCGGTCGGCGGCTGGGGCCCGTACCTCGGGCCGGGGCATCTGGACGCGGGGCGCGCGGCCGAGGCCCTGTCCCGGCTGAAGCCGCGCAGCGCGGTGCCGGTGCACTACGGCACGTACTGGCCGATCGGGATGGATGCCGTGCGCCCCCACGAGTTCCACGCTCCGGGCGAGGAGTTCGTACGGCTGGCCGCGCACCGTGCCCCGGAGGTGTCGGTGCACCTCCTGGCCCATGGGGAGAGCGTCCGGCCGGAGGTCGCCCGGTGATGTTCCTCGGTACCGCCGCTACCGGCGTGCCCCCGGAGTCGACGCAGCAGGCGCTCGGCTATCCGTCGCTGTTCCTGCTGGTGCTGATAGGTGCGCTGGTGCCGGTGGTACCGACGGGCGCGCTGGTGAGTTCGGCCGCGGTGGTGGCCTTCCACCAGACCGCACCCTTCTCGCTCGTCCTGGTGTTCGTCGTCGGGGCGTTCGCGGCCTTCCTCGGGGACGTCGCTCTGTACTGGCTCGGACGCCGCGGCATGCGGTCGAAGAACGGTTCCCGCTGGCTGGAGACGATCCGCGACCGGGCCCCCGAGGAGCGGCTGGCCCAGGCGCAGGCGAAGCTGAACGACCACGGCATCGCGGTGCTCACCCTCTCCCGGCTCGTCCCCGCGGGCCGCATCCCGGTCATGCTGGCGTGCCTGCTGGCCCGGATGCCGCTGCGGGACTTCGCCCGCGGCGACGCACCGGCCTGCCTCGCCTGGGCCGCGACCTACCAGCTGATCGGGATCCTCGGCGGCTCCCTGTTCTCGGAGCCCTGGGAAGGCGTCGTGGCGGCGGTCGTGCTGACGCTGGCCGTCAGCACCGCGCCCGGCGTGTGGCGCCGGATACGCCGGACCACGGCCTCGTGAGCACCGGTCCTGCTCAGTTCAGCACCCGCGACGCCCCCACCGGCACGTCCCACAGGTCCTCCCGGGCCAGGCCCGCCTTCTCCCAGGCCGCCCGCACCCGCGTCAGGGGCTCCATCACCGGCTCCGCCGACAGCACGAACGTGCCCCAGTGCATCGGGGCCATCCGCCGCGCGCCGAGGTCCCGGGTGGCGCGCACCGCCTCCTCCGGGTCGCAATGGACGTCGCTGAGCCACCACCTCGGGTCGTACGCGCCGATCGGCATGAGCGCCAGGTCGATCCCCGGATAGCGGCGGCCGATCCGCTCGAACCAGTGGCCGTATCCCGTGTCGCCCGCGAAGTACACGCGCTGTCCGTCGGGCGCGGTCAGTATCCAGCCGCCCCACAGCGAACGGCAGGTGTCGGTCAGGGTGCGCTTGGACCAGTGGTGGGCGGGGA
This sequence comes from Streptomyces chiangmaiensis, assembly GCF_036281785.1. Classification (NCBI taxonomy): domain Bacteria; kingdom Bacillati; phylum Actinomycetota; class Actinomycetes; order Kitasatosporales; family Streptomycetaceae; genus Streptomyces; species Streptomyces chiangmaiensis. The sequence goes on from NZ_JAYWVC010000017.1 coordinate 29,703, forward strand.
CTAAGTCGAAGCGGACACCGCCGAGTTCGGCGCCCTCCCACCAGTCCAGTTCGGTGACGCACGTGAACCGGCGGCGCCGGAACCAGACGGCGAGGCCCGCCGGTGCGAACACCGGTGTGTCGAGCGGAAGTCGACGCAGGGTCGGGACGTCCAGATGGTCGTAGTGGTTGTGACTGATGACGACCGCGTCCACGCGCGGCAGGGCGCTCCAGGCGATACCGACGGGGGTGATCCGGGCCGGCGTGCCGAGGATACGACGGGACCAGACCGGGTCGGTCAGAACGGTCAGCCCGCCGATCCGCACCACCCAACTGGCGTGCCCGGCCCAGGAGACGGCAACCGTGCCGGCGTCGACACGGGGCAGCGGGGCCGGCTCGTACGGCAGCAGGGGAATGTCCCGAAGACCTTCCGGTCCCGGTCGCACCGCGCCCTCACGGGCGAAGCGGGCGAAAGCCTTGAGGCCGGGCAGGGGCGCGGTCAGCCGGTCCACGAACGAACGCGGCCAGATACGGAGCTCGCCGAGCGCTCTCGGTTCGGTGATCGGCGGAAGCGGGGTCCGCTGCCCGGCGTCCGGGCTCAGCAGGAAGGTGGGCGCGGGCTCACCGGCGTCCCGGTGGTGCGAAACGGTGCTCGTGGTCGGCTCGGACTGCTGCGTCATCGGGGAGGCTCCCATCGCTGAGCGTCGTCGCGTAGATCGTCGAAGACCGATCCCAGGAGGTTCAACGCGCGTTGCACGTGTGGCAGTTCCAGCGGCCTGAGTGAGACGAGGCTCTGGTGGCGTTCCTCGGCGGTGGTGCCGAGGAACGGCCCGGTGGACAGGCGGACGCGCAGCGCGGCCAGGTCGTCCCCGAAGCGGTGGCCGCCGGGCGCGGGCATGCCAAGACGGGCCGTGAGGAAGTCCTCCAGCTCCTGCGAGTCGCCGACGTCCCGGGCATCGAGCGCGGAGCGCAGTGGGCCGAGATCGGCGTAGAGGTGACGGCCTGCCTGTGGGGGCCGGGCGAGGGCGCCCGCGGTGACGACGGCCCGGTGCGCGGCCTCGGCCACCTGCGCGTGCAGCGCGATGCCGGTGGCCAGGCGCTGGGTGACGTCGGCGGGTTCGTCGAGGGCGTAGGCGGCCGCGGCGGCGACCGGATCGGCGACGCGGGCACCGAGGGCGGTGAGCACGTCGAGGACGCGGGCGTGCAGCGCGGCGCCGTCGGCGGTGGCCGGAAAGCGGGCGACGGCCGCGGGCCAGCCGGCCGGGAGGAACGGGCCGGCGAGGTCGGTGACGACGATGATCCGGTCCGGGAGCATCTCGGCGGGGCTGAGCAGCACGGTCTCGTGCGGCCTGTGCACACAGTCGCGCCAGGTCTCGTCGCTCACCAGATGAAGCCCTTCCCCGGCGGCGGCCTCGACGGTCTCGTGCACCACCTCGGGCGGGGCCACGGTGGCGGTCGGGTCGTCGGCGACCGCCAGCACGAGCAGACGCGGGTCGCCTCCCTCGGCACGGATCCTGCGGACGGTCTCCAGGAGGGCGTACGGGTCAGGGACCCCACCGCACTCCGCGGGCGTCGCCACGTGGAACACGGACCGTCCGAGTGCCCGTATCTGGGGCGCCCACCACGCGGGACACGGCCGCGGAACCAGCACGTCGCCGCCGAGCGCGGCGGTCACCGCGACGAACAGGGCAGGCGCGCCGGGAGCCGCTGCCACGGTGTCGGGTTCGGCGGCCAGTCCCCGCCGGGCGAAATAGCCGCAGGCGGCGTCGAGGAGGGCGAAGGTACGGCCGGAGGGGCCGGTGCCGTCGTGGTCGGCGGCCTCGGCGAGCGTGGCGGACAGGCCCGGCAAAAGGGGCAGCCCCTGACCAGGAAGGGGCGGACCGTAACGGACGGGACCGCGCCCTTCCGGATCCGTGCGCCGCATGCGTGCCTCCACGCAGTCCGTGGTGCGGTGGCCGGTCACCCGAGGCTCCGGCTCGATCGGGGCCATCGACCGTGGCCGTGGTCCGTTCTCATACTCCTGTTCTGCTTCGGTGTCGATGATGCCTTCGGGCTCTGAGTACCCAGGGATCCGGAAGGTCATGGCCGTGCTCCCGAGCCGCCCGGGACACGGGTCAGTGGTTGCCGCCCAGCCCGTGGCGCCACAGCCGGTGCACGTGGGCGCCGAGCGCGGCCGCGATCAGGACGCCGCCCGCGACCAGCGATTGCCCTCCGGGGCCGTCCCGGGTCACGGTGAAGGAGACGTTCCAGGGCTTCTCACGGTCGCCGGACGTCACCGGGCACCTGCCGTCGACACCCCACTCCGCGTCGGGCCCCGCCGCTTCGGCGATGCCACTGGCGGTGCCACCGACCGGAATCCGGGCAGTACCCGTGTACAGCACGGCGTTCGGGCTCCTGGCCCGCATGCCGGTTCCGTCGCCGGCTCCGTAGCCGTCGGCCCGGGTCAGCCGGACCTTGCCCTCCTCGAAGGTGCGAGAGGCGGCGTCGATGAACTCGGGCAGAGTGCTGCCGGCGGCGGCGCAGGACACCGAGACGGTGACCAGTCCGCCGGGTGCGACCGACCGCGGGGTGATGTGCGCGGCGGGGTCGGCGGACGCGGGTGCGGCGACGGCGCCCAGGGCGGCACCGGCCACGGCGGCGGACAGGACACGGGCACTGCAGCGCATGCGGCGGACTCCTTCGGCCGGATTCCTCCGGGGCACGACGGCGTGCCCTCGAAAGCCCATGACAGCCCGCCCGGCCGCGACCCGCGCGCGGCCGGACCCCATTCGCGCTACCGGGGCAGCCGGGCGGGTGACGAAGGCCGCCGCACGGGATCCGGCCGCGTCCCCCTCGTCCTCGAGGCGGCACACGGCCGGATCACGGCCCCGCCGGTGCGGCCCGCGGACCCGAAGGCCTTCGGCGGTGACGTCTGGGTGCTCGCCTTCGGTCCGCGGACCTCAGGCGGCGTCCCGCATGACCTGCTCCCGGAGCTGGTTGCAGCAGCGACTGATGAGCCGGGAGACGTGCATCTGGGAGATACCGAGCCGTTCGGCGATGACGCTCTGGGTCATGTCGTCGAAGAACCGCATGCGGAGGATGGCGCGATCGCGTTCGGGCAGCGCCCGCAGCCGGGGCTTGACGGCCTCGCGATCGACGACGGTGTCCAGCGCGGGGTCGGGCGAGCCGAGGGAGTCGCCGAGCGAATAGCCGTCCTCGCTGCCCGGCAGTTCGGCGTCCAGCGAGAGCGCCGTGAAGCTCTCCAGGGCCTCCAGTCCCACCAGCACGTCCTCCTCGGCCATCTTGGCGTGCTCGGCGATCTCGGCGACGGTGGGCCTGCGGCCCGAAGTGGTCTGTGACAGGTCCTCGCAGGCCGACCTCACCCGATGACGCAGGTCCTGGACGCGGCGAGGCACATGCAGGGTCCACATGTGGTCGCGGAAGTGCCGCTTGATCTCTCCGGTGACGGTGGGCACGGCATAGCTCTCGAAGGTGTGACCGCGCTCGGGGTCGTAGCGGTCGACGGCCTTGACCAGGCCGAGCGCCGCGACCTGGCGCAGGTCCTCATGGCTCTCGCCGCGGCTGCGGTAGCGGCCCGCGAGCCGTTCGGCCATGGGCAGCCAGGCCTCGACGATCTCTTCGCGGAGAGCGTCGTGCTCGGGGCCAGGGGGGAGCGTGGCGAGCCTGCGGAAGGCCTCCGCCGTGTCCGGGGCGTCGTCATGGGGGTGGTGCTTCATGCTCGCTCGGTTCTGCATGGTGGGTCGCAACTCCCTTTGCTGGTGCCTGGGGTGGACGGTCACCGTGGGAGGGCATGCGGGCCGGACGGGCACACCCGTGGCGGGTCTTGATCGCTCCCACGGACGTGCCTCCTGTCCGAAGCACTGAGCTGCGCCTGCCCTGGCGCCTGGACGGCAAACACCCACATGCCCGAGGGAGCCACGGAGCGTTTCGAAGGGGCGCGCGATCCTCCGCGCGCGCTCCGTAAGGTTGCGAGTACCGACCGCGCACCCCGCCGGCCCACCGCCCCGCGATCCGATCCCGCCCGGGGCCGGCTCACGGTGGGTTCACGGCCGCCCTGCTCGGATGTGGAGCCCTGTCACGGGCCCTTCTGGATCCCGGAGGTCTCCTCCACGGCTCCGACCAGCCCCGCCCGGCATGGCTGACCAGCACGTCGATCGGCCGAAGCAGTCGAGCACGGCGGGCGACCGCCGCCTCTGCCTGCTCGGGGTCGGTCTCCGCCAGGCACGGCCGCCTGCCGTGACTCCGTGTCGATCGCGGCCCACCGGGTACGCGAGGGGCCACCCCGAAGATCTGGAGGGAGTCATGCAGCGAGGCAGTGACCGGCTGAATGTCCACCGTGACGACGAGATGAAACACCAACTGCAGGGTCTGCTCCGGTCCGGTCACCCGACCAGGACCGAGGAGTGGTACGACCCCGAGCCGATCGCCGACGACGACCCGGCGGTCTGGCGCGGAGCGGTGGTGCCCGGCGACCCCCGGACGGCCCTGGAGGCCGCCCGTCTGGAGCTGGCCCGGTATCTCGGGCGCGGCAACTTCCCCGCGACCCCGGGCGACGTGATCCGCATCCTTCGGAACAAGAACGCGCCCGCCCCCCTGCTCGAAGCGGTGGAGCGGCTTCCCCGCCCGGCCCGCTACGCCAACGCGGAGGCGCTCGCCGAAGCCGTCGTTCGGCGATAGGCCGTCGCGCGGAAGGCATCGGCGCCCGGCTCAGGGGTACGCGGGCGTCGTCCCGCCGACGCAGCACCCGCTCCGGCCGGCGCCGGCCGCCGCGACGGACCGCCGAGGGATCCGGCCCAGCCGTTGATCACGAGGTCGATGGGCCGATCGCGCCGGGCGGCGCCGGGCACGGGGCGAGGGGGCGGCGAGCGACGAGGCCCACTGGCACGCGCACGAAGAGAAAGGACACTGACCGTTATGCGTATCGCGTTCCTGACCGCGCCCGAAGGCGTCGAACAGGTGGAACTCACCGACCCCTGGCAGGCCCTGACCGAGGCCGGCCACGAACCGGTCCTGGTGTCGACGAGGACGGGACACATCCAGGCGTTCGACCACTTGGACAAGGCGGACACGTTCCCGGTGGACGTGATGGTCGGCCAGGTGCAGGCCGAGTCCTTCGACGGGCTGGTGCTGCCGGGAGGCGTGGCCAACCCCGACTTCCTGCGGATGGACGAACGGGCCGTGGAGTTCGTGCGGTCCTTCTTCGCCCAGGGCCGTCCGGTGGCGGCGATCTGCCATGCGCCGTGGACGCTGGTCGAGGCGGACGTCGTACGGGGCCGCACCCTGACGTCGTGGCCGAGCCTTCGCACGGACATCACCAACGCGGGTGGCACCTGGGTGGACGAGCAGGTGAGGATCGACCAGGGTGTCAACAAGCTGATCACCAGCCGCAAGCCGGCCGATCTCAAGGCGTTCGACGAGGCGATTCTGACCGAGTTCGCCGCGTAGATCCGACCGGGTTCGCCGCGTGGAGGAGTTCACCGCGGGGTGCGGCTTCAGACGGAGACCGAGTCCTCCGCTCCGGACACCGAAGGTGATGCACGGCAGTCGACCGGCCGGCGCGGACGCCCCTGACCGGGCACGGCGCCGTCCGGCCCCGCCGCACCGAGGGCCGCGGCATGTGCCCGGTGTCAGCGGGCGGGGTTCACCCGTTCGGGCTCCGTGCTTCCGAGTTCCGTCAGGGCCGTCCCCCGGTCCCGTTCCCGGGCCCCGTCCCGCGTCCGGCTCGCGGCGATCACGCGGCGCGGATGGCGGAGCAGGTACTCACCCTCCAACTGCGCCATGCGGTCGTTGTGCGCCCGCAGGGCGTCGTTCGAGCCGTACAGCAGCGTGTCGTGCCGCGTGCGGTGGATCGTCTCCAGCTCCTTCATGAGCTGCTGGTCGGTCAGCCGGCCCGGGTCGACTCCGGTCATGGTGATACCCCGCTCGTCGTGTTCCTCGGTGCGGTCCGGGTACCCGCCCGGACAAAGCAATACCCCGAGCGGCATCCGGGAGGGAGCCATGGATCTCGCCTATCTCCATCCACTGTACGAACATCCCGGACCCTGGGCCTCCGTGTACGTGGACACCTCCCGGCACATCGAGTCGACCCCCCACGAGCGCACCCTGACCGCTCAGACACTGGCCCGTGACCTGGAGTGGCAGGGCGCGGACGAGCAAACGTGCCGGGCGGTGCGGAACGCCGTCGAGGAGCTGGCCCACTTCCCCGAGCCCCACGGCAGGGCATTGTTCGCGCGGGCGGGCGAGGTGGTCCTGGACCCGCCGCTGGCCGCCGTCCCGGGCGGTTCCTCGGCTTCCTGGGCGTCCCTGCCGCACACGGCACCACTGCTCGACCTGGCCAATGAGGAGCCGGTGTGCGTAGTGGCGTACATCGACCGCAAGGGCGCCGAATTCGAGCTGCGCGGGGCACTGGGCAGCAAAGAGGCCGGGAAGGCGACCGGGCAGGGTTGGCCGCTGCACCGTACGACCACCGGGGACTGGTCGGTGCGCCACTTCCAGCTGCGGGTGGAGAACATCTGGGAGCACAACGCTGCGGAGATCGCGGACGCGCTCGCGGTCTGCCAGGAGGAGACGGGCGCCGACCTGGTGATCCTGGTCGGTGAACAGCGTGAGCGGCGCTCCGTGCACGAGCGGCTGCCGAACCGGCTCCAGGACCGGGTCGCCGAGGCATCGCACGGCCCGGGCAGCCGGCTGCTGGACGAGAACGTGGAGCGGATCCGCGCCGCGCACGTGCGTGCCCGGGCGGCCGAGGAGCTGGAGCGCTTCCTCGCGGCCCGCGCACCGGACGACGAGGGGCGGTCACGGGCGGTCGAGGGCGTGCCGGCGGTGGTCGAGGCGGCTCGCGAACACTGTATCGACGAACTCCTGATCAATCCGGACGGCTCCGACACACGCCGCAAGGTGTGGATCGGAGGGGACCCCGACCAGGTCGCGGTGCGCCGCGGCGACCTCACGGGGCTGGGCGAGCGACACCCCGAGCAGGCCCGGGCGGACGACGCGCTGCTGCGTGCCGTGGTGGAGACGGGGGCCGCGGCGATCTCGGTGCCGACCACACCGCCGGGTGAGGCGCCGGAAGGCGGTGTGGGGGCGTTGCTGCGCTGGGCGTAGCAGGCGAGCCGTCTCCCCCGGCCACCCCTCAGCGCGCCCGCTCCACCCTGCGCTCGTCCCATACCGGTTCCGCGGTCTCGCGGATCCGGCCGTCGCTGCCGAAGACCAGGTAGCGGTCGAAGGAGCGGGCGAACCAGCGGTCGTGGGTGACCGCGAGGACCGTGCCCTCGAACGCCTCCAGCCCCTTCTGAAGTGCCTTTGCGGACTCCAGGTCCAGGTTGTCGGTCGGCTCGTCGAGCAGCAGGGCCGTGGCGCCCTCCAGCTCCAACAGCAGGATCTGAAAGCGGGCCTGCTGCCCTCCCGACAGCCGGTCGAAGTGCTGCTCGGCCTGCGCGGTCAGCTCATAGCGGCGCAGCCGGGACATCGCCGCGCCCCGGTCCTGAGCGTGCTCACGCCACAGGATGTCGAGGAGCGTACGGCCCTCGAGCTCGGGATGTGCATGCGTCTGGGCGAAGTGCCCGGGCACGACGCGCGCCCCGAGCCGCCATGCCCCCGTGTGCGCGACGTCGCCACCCGCGAGCAGCCGCAGGAAGTGCGACTTGCCGGAGCCGTTGGAACCGAGGACCGCGACGCGCTCGCCGTAGAAGACCTCCAGGTCGAAGGGTTTCATCAGGCCGGTCAGCTCCAGGCCCGCACAGGTGACGGCGCGGACGCCGGTACGGCCGCCCTTGAGACGCATCCTGATGTCCTGCTCGCGCGGCGGCTCGGGCGGCGGCCCGGCCTCCTCGAACTTCCGCAGCCGGGTCTGCGCGGCCTGGTAGCGGGACGCCAGCTCACGGCTGATGCTCGCGGCCTGACGCAGATTCAGCACCAGCTTCTTCAGCTGCGCGTGCTTCTCGTCCCACCGTCTGCGCAGCTCCTCGAATCGGGCGAAGCGTTCCCGCCGGGCCTCGTCGTACGTGGCGAATCCGCCGCCGTGCACCCAGGCGTCGGCTCCCGCGGGGCTCGGTTCCAAAGACACGATCCGCTGTGCGGCGCGGGCCAGCAGCTCCCGGTCGTGGGAGACGAACAGCACGGTCTTGCGGGTCTCCTCGAGCCGCTCCTCCAGCCAGCGTTTGCCGGGCACATCGAGGTAGTTGTCGGGCTCGTCCAGGAGCAGCACCTCATCGGTGCCACGCAGCAGCGCCTCGAGGACGAGCCGTTTCTGCTCGCCGCCGGAGAGGGTGCGGACCTGGCGCCACTGCGCCTTCTCGTACGGGACGCCAAGAGCCGCCGTGGTGCACATGTCCCAGAGCGTCTCGGCCTCGTAGCCGCGGACCTCGGCCCAGTCGGAGAGGGCCTGTGCGTACTGGAGTTGAGCGGCCTCGTCGTCGACCGTCATGACGGCGAGCTCGGCGGCGTCGACGGCGCGGGCGGCCTCGCGGATGCGGGGCGGAGCGACCGAGGCGAGCAGGTCCCGCACGGTCGTCTCGTCCCGTACGGACCCCACGAACTGCCGCATGACCCCGAGCCCCCCGCTCGTGGTGACCGTCCCGCCGTGCGGCTTCAGCTCGCCCGAGAGCAGCCGCAGCAACGTGGTCTTCCCGGCCCCGTTGGGCCCGACGAGCGCGACGACCGCCCCGTCGCCGACCCGGAAGGACACGTCGCCGAGCAACGCCCTCCCGTCCGGCAGGTAGTACTCGAGGTGTGCGGCTTCCAGGTGTCCCATGCGGCGCATTGTGGGCGGGCGCGCGGGCGCCGGGCAATCGGTTATCGCTCCGGCGGCGGCTCCGGCAGGGTTCGTCCTTCTCGGGGTACCCGCGTTTCCATGGCCCCAGATGTCGGCCTCACCAAGCGTCCGCCGAGCCCGCATCCGGCCTCTCCCGCTCGGCTGACCATCCTCTCGCGTCCATATCGCAAGACAGAAGTCTCACCATGCGACATGAGCGCCTACCGTGTCGCGTATCGCCCGGCGGCGCGGCCGCCGGGTCCGTACGGCGAGAAGGGGAAGGTCATGTCGAAGGAGACGGCCGTCTACACACACGGCCACCACGAGTCCGTGCTGCGCTCGCACACCTGGCGGACCGCCGCCAACTCCGCGGCGTATCTCCTCGACTCGCTCAAACCGCACATGAAGATCCTGGACATCGGCTGCGGTCCGGGCACCATCACCGCGGACCTGGCGGAACTGGTCCCCGACGGCCATGTCACGGGCGTGGACCGGGCGGCGGGCGTCCTGGAACAGGCCCGGGCCACGGCCGCCGCGCGCGGCCTGGTCAACGTCGACTTCGCGGTCGCGGACGTGCATGCGCTGGAGTACCCGGACGACACGTTCTGCGTGGTCCACGCCCATCAGGTGCTCCAGCACGTGGGCGACCCGGTGCAGGCGCTGCGCGAGATCCACCGGGTGACCAGGCCGGGCGGCTTCATCGCCGTCCGCGACGCCGACTATGCGGCGATGAGCTGGTATCCGGCGTCCGAGGGCCTTGACGACTGGCTGGACCTCTACCGGCGGGTCGCGCGGGCCAACGGCGGCGAGCCGGACGCCGGACGACGCCTGAAGTCATGGGCGCTGAGCGCCGGCATCGGGGACGTCACCGCCTCCTCGGGCACGTGGACCTTCGCCACCGAGGAGGAGCGAGCCTGGTGGAGCGGGTTGTGGGCAGACCGCACCCTCGCCTCGGCGTACGCGGACCGGGCCGTCGAAGGAGGTCATGCGACGCCCGAGCGGCTACGGGCCGTTGCGGACGCCTGGCGGGAATGGGGACGGCACGAGGACGGCTGGTTCGCGGTACTTCACGGGGAGATTCTTTGCCGAAAGGACGTCTGATCCGCACAGTTCGGGAACCCCGCTGAGCAGGAGGTACACAAAATGGTTCCTGTCCTGCTGGTTCTTCTGCTCGCCCTGATTCTCTTGGGCGCCTGATTCGCGGTAAGACTGCTGTGGTGGATCGCCCTTGCGGTCCTCGTGATCCGGCTCCTCGGACTCCGGCCGAGTGCGGCACCCCCGGGGCGGCGATCCCGCTCCTGCTGCTCCTCGGTCGGCTCCCCGGTGTCGAACCGGCGCACCGCTTGTGCCGCTTCATCAGCAGGCGGAGCAGTTCGACGACCCGGTGAAGGAGTAGGCCGCCCAGGGACCGGTGAGTTCGACCCGCATTCCCGGGGTGTCGTCCTCGGCACGGTCCACCAGTTCCACGAATTCCTCGGAGCGTGCCCTCGGCACCAGATAGCTGGCATTGAGCACATTGCGTCCACAGGCTCCCGAGAGCGACGCGTTCTGCGGGGCGTGCAATCGGGAGTCCTCCGCGTACCCGGAGAGCCTTTCATGCAGTCGGCGCGCGAATTCGTCGGCCTTCTGCCACCTCTCCTGGTGTGCAACGGTGCGCGTGCGGCGCTGCCGCAGACAGTCCCGTCCGGAGGCCGGCCTCGCCGCGGGGCGTCCGTCCTCCTTCGCCTCCTGCTCCGCCTCCTCCTCGACGTAGACCTTCACACCCCACTCCACACGGCCCTCGAGCCGCTCCAAGGCGCGCCGGAAATCCTCCTCGCGCTCCTCGATCATCACGCGGACGCCGCTGTCGTCACGGAACACCGTGCCGAGCCGCAGGGGCAGTGGGGTGGTGACGCCGGTGAGGGCGTCGATGACGTTCTGATGGGCGCGGTCCGTGGCGGTGCGCCACTCCAGGTCCTCCAGATGCTCCTTGAGCGGCTCCTCGGCGAAGTCCGCCTCGGGGACGAGACTGAGGACCGCGATGAGGCCGTGGTGCTCCAACTGCCGGGCGGGGATGCCGGCCACCCCCGTCAGCTGGGCCTGCAGGGGCGCGCTGAGGGGGCGGCAGACGGCGTAGACGTACCGCAGCGCCGTCACGGCGGCTCCTTCCTGTGACGCGCGGCCTCGAGCTCCTCCGCCTCACGGTCGGCGTCGAGGCGTTCGAGACGGGCGCGCAACTCGACGGTGAGGAGTTCGATGTCGAGCAGATGGATCCGGACGTCGCCGACGATCACTGTGCCCTTGTCGAGAATCCGTTCACCGCACGACGGCTTCCTCCACCAGCAGCCGGGCCGCGGCCGCGATCGACTCGGCGTCGATGCCGGCGGCGTGCAGCTGCTCGGCGGGGGTCGCCGAACCGGGCATCGTACGGACGGCGAGGCGCAGCAGGCGGGGGACGGGACGCCCGTCGGTGAAGGCGTCGAGGACCGCGTCACCGAGGCCTCCCTCCTCGCGGTGGTCCTCGACGGTGAGCAGGCAGCCGGTGCGCTCGGCGGCCTCGCGCAGGGTGACGCGGTCGACGGGCTTGACCGAGTAGAGGTCGATCACCCGCACCCGAATGCCCTGGTCGGCGAGGGTGTCGGCCGCCTTCAGCGCCTCGTGGAGGGTGACGCCGGCCGCGACGACGGTGAGCCGGTCCTCCGCGGAGGCACGCAGCACCTTGCTGCCGCCGATCGGGAACTCCTCGGTCGGCCCGTAGATGACCGGTGACTTCCCGCGCGAGGTGCGCAGATACCGAATGCCCTCCAGGCCGGCCGTCGAGGCGACCAGCCTCGCGGTCTGGTTGGCGTCGCACGGGTACAGCACGGTCGAGTCGTACACCGAGCGCATCATGGCAAGGTCCTCGAGGCCCATCTGGGAGGGTCCGTCCTCACCGATGGCACAACCCGCGTGCGACCCGACGAGATTGACACCGGCACCACCGATCGAGGCCATGCGGATGAAATCGTGGGCACGGGTGAAGAAGGCGGCGAACGTCGCGGCGTACGGCACCCAGCCGCGCACCGCCATCCCCACGGCGACCCCGACCATCAGCTGTTCGGCGATGTAGCACTCGAAGTAGCGCTCGGGATGCTCCTTGTGGAAGTACTCGGCGCGTGTGGAGTCGCCGACCTCGCCGTCGATGGCGACGACGTCTCCGCGGGCATGGCCGAGCGCGGCGAGCGCCTGGCCGTAGGCGTCACGGGTGGGTACCTCGTCGCCGATGTCGTAGCGCGGCAGGTCCAGGTGCCCGCCCTGCACGGCGTGCAGCATCCGGGCCGCGGGCGGCGACTGCACCTCGACGCGCAGGTCCCGTACGCCGCCGAGTTCGGTGATCGCCTCGTCGGCGTCCGGCAGAGGCTTGCCGTGCATGCCCTCGCGGTCCTGGACGGCGGCGACGCCCTTGCCCTTGAGGGTGCGGGCCAGGACCACGGAGGGCTGTCCGGTAGTGGACCGGACCTCGCCGAAGGCGCGCTCGACGGCGTCGACGTCGTGCCCGTCGACCTCCACGGTGTGCCAGCCGAAGGCCTTGAAGCGGCGCGCGTACGCGTCCAGATCGTGGCCGTGGCGCGTGGGCCCGCGCTGGCCCAGCCGGTTGACGTCGACGATCACGATCAGGTTGTCCAGGTGCTCGTACGCGGCGTGCTCGACGGCCTCCCAGACGGAGCCCTCGGCCAGTTCGCTGTCACCGCACAGCACCCACACCCGGTATCCGGTGTGGTCGAGCCGCTTTCCGGCCAGGGCGATGCCGACGCCGACGGGCAGCCCCTGGCCGAGCGAGCCGGTCGCCGTCTCCACCCAGGGCAGCCGGCGGGGCGTGGGATGGCCCTCCAGACGGCTGCCGAGCTTGCGGAAGGTCAGCAGCTCCGTCTCGTTGATGGCTCCCGCCGCCTTGTAGGCGGCGTACAGCAGCGGGGAGGCGTGCCCCTTGGAGAGAACGAACCGGTCGTTGCCGGGGTGCGCGGGGCGATCGAAGTCGTAGCGCAGGTGGTTCGCCAGCAGGATGGCCATCAGGTCCGCGGCGGACATCGACGAGGTGGGGTGCCCGGAGCCGGCCGCGGCGGCGGCGCGGACGCTGTCGACGCGCAACTGCTGGGCCAGTTCGTGGAGCTGACGGGTATTCATGAGTTCTCCTTCGTCCCATGCGGAAGGTCGGGGCCTCCGGGTACACGGGCCAGTTCGGGCGAGGCCGACTCCAGCGGCACGGACCAGGAGCGGACCAGCCCCAACTGGACTCCCTGGCGCGGCAGTACGGCTTCCAGAAGCCAGTCGGCCGCGACCCGGACCCGGTTGCCGGGCATGGCGGCGAGGTGGTATCCGCGGGTGACGGCCCCGGCGAGCGGCCCGGACATCGGGATGCCGAGGGGATTGGCGGCGGCCTGCGCCCCGCCGAGGTCCACGACGAAGCCCAGGTCGCGGTGGCGGTACACGCGCCGGGAGCCGATACCGAGGGAGGCGGCGACGTTGCGGGCGCAGACCTTCCCGTGCCGCCAGGCGTGCTGCGCGGTCATCGGCGTGTACCGGCCCGGCTTCTCAAGGTCGGGTACGGCGGCCGCGTCCCCGCAGGCGAACACCTCGGGATGGCCCGGGACCTGGAGATACGGGTCCACGAGCAGGCGTCCCCGCTCCAGAGGGCGGTCGATGCTCTCGACGAGCGGATCGGGGCGTACGCCGACGCACCACACCAGTGTGCGGGTCGCGACGAACTCCCCGTCGGTCAGCAGGACTCCGTCGTGCGTCGCCTCCTTCACAGAGATCCCCATCCGCACATCGACCCCACGCCGCCGCAGCACGCGGTCGGCGGTGCGGGAGAGCCGCTCGTCCATCTCCGGCAGTACGCGGGGCGCGATGTCCAGCAGCAGCCAGCGTGGCCGCATCCCCTGGCGCAGTGACTGCTCGCGCACAAGCGCGTCGGTGAACAGCAGGCCCTGCGCGGCGACCTCGGTTCCGGTGTAGCCGGCGCCGACCACCACGAAGGTACAGCGGGCGGAGCAGCGCTCGGGGTCCTCGGCCGCGGCGGCCAACTCGATCTGCCGGGTCACGTGGTCCCGCAGGTACAGCGCCTCCGGCAGCCCGCGGAAACCGTGGGCGTACGCGGAGACGCCGGGGATGGGCAACAGCTTGTTGACGCTGCCGACGGCCAGCACCAGCCGGTCGTAGCCGAGTGTGCCGCCCTGGCCCTCGGGGTCGGTGCAGTGCACGGTGCGCGCGTCGAGATCGATGCCGTCGGCCTCGCCGAGCACCAGCCGGACATGGCGCAGGGTGCCCGAGAGCGAGACCGTGACGCGCCGCGGTTCCAGGATGCCCGCGGCAACCTGGGGCAGCAGCGGGAGATACAGAAAGTAGTCGGTCGGGTTCAGCAGGGTGATGTCGGCCGCGTGCCGGGTCAGTCGGAACAGAGTGCGGGCCGTCTGGTATCCGGCGAATCCGGCACCGACGATCAGGATGCGGGGTCGACTCACGATTCGCCTCCGGCGTGGTCGCGCGTACGTCGTCTGCCTCGGGCTGGCGGGCGCACTGATGCCACCCGTACGAGACCTTCCGCGTCCCCCCGGTCGGGGTGCCCAAACGCCGTGGGCCGGACGATTCGCGCCCGGCACCGCGTTTGTCCGGCCGGGTACCGGCGCGATGGTGCTCCGTGCGGAGGCCCGCCACGACGGAGTCCGGCTGCGCCCAGGTCCTTGCCCAGGTGATCCAGATGATCCGAGCGAATCATGCCCGCCGGGTACCCGGACACGGCCGCGGGTAACGCCGTGCACGCGGCCTCGCACGCTCCGTGCCCCGACGGGCGGGAACGTGCGATCCGTCGGAAACGATCTCCTTCGCGCCCGGCCCCAACTAGGCTCGGGCGCATGGAGATTCTGGGAGCCACGCTGCGGATATGCGTCGACGACCTGGAGGCTTCGGTCCCGTTCTACGAGAGACTCGCGGGCGGTCCCGCCCTCCGCTTCGAGCGCGGCGGAGTCTCGGTGGCCGCGGTCGGATGCTTCCTGCTGATGAGCGGGCCGGAGTCCGAGCTCGAGATCCTGCGCAAGGTCACGGCGACGATCGCGGTGAAGGACGTCGACGAGGCGCACCGGGTCCTCACCGACTCCGGCGCCCACGTCCTGGCGGGCCCGGTGGCCACACCGGTCGGCCGCAGCCTGATCGCCGTGCACCCCGACGGTTCCGTGTACGAGTACGTGGACCGCCGGCCGGCCGCCTGACGGCCGGCGGCGTCACACAAGGCCCGCGGCGCCGGGTTCACCGGGACGCATCCGGAAGTCGTACCGCGCCGGCAGCGGCTCGTCGGTGAGCTCGGCCCAGAGCTCGCTGATCGTCTCGGCACCCTCCCGAAGGTCTGCGACCTCGAACCCGGCGTCGAAGACGGACCGGGCACCCGCCCGGTCGCCCTCCGCGAGCAGCAGCCGAGCCCCGAGCAGCCGGAAGCGGCCTCGTTCACGCGTCGCGGGATGCAGCCGGTGCCACACCGCGCGCGCCTCCGTCACGCGGTTCACGGCCAGCAGCGCCTCGAGCGTCTCGCGGCCGAGCGCCGCCGTGGCGGCCGTCCAGCTCTCGCCGTCGTCGCGTCGCTCCCGGCACAGGTCGTCGAATGCCTCGGCGTAGCGGTCGGCGGCGCGTTCCCGGTTTCCGGCCTCCTGGTCGGCCACGGCGAGGCAGCGCAGCAACGGCCAGAGCGACGGGGCGAGTTCGAGGGCGCGCTCCCAACTGCGCACCGCCTGTGCCCGGTCGCCCGCATGCCACTGGGCCACTCCGAGGTGGTACTCCGTCAGCGGCCGTGCCGGCGCGGTCTCCAGCATGTCCCGCCAGTGCGGCGCCACCAGCGTCTCCCCCGGCGGCCCGACCCGCCGTGGCTCGGGGAAGGAGCCGGTCAGCAGCAACTCCCGCCATGGCGCCTGCGCCTCGCCGAGCATGGCCTCCTCGAACGGCGTGCCCGGCAGCTTGCCACCGGACCGCAGCACCTCGAGCGCGCCCCAGCCGGAGCCGGCGGCGAGCATCTCACCGGGTTCCGCGTCCGCGTACGGCCGCCACTCCTCGTACGCGGCGTCGACCACCGCGTGCGGCAGGACGGCGTCGAGCCGGGCCTCGGCCCCGCGCACCACTGCGGTCCACTCCCCCTCCCGCTCCGCATCGAGCGGCCCGTACGCCTCCAGCCACGACACCTCGCTCCCGGCCTCCAGCCGCACATGCTCCAGTTGGGTGCGGGCGAGCCCGGCCTGGATCTCGCAGTAGCCGCCGGTGTCCGGCTCGGTGAGCCACTCCTGCCAACGGCGCCCGCCGGTGCCCGTGCCCCACACGAAGAGCTTGCGGCCGCGCAGCACAGCGGTCGACGTCTGCACCAGCCCGTGGCCGTCCTCGCCGAGCGCGGCGATCCAGCGGCGCCGGCCGTCGGGCACCTCGTAGAAGTAGTCGGCGGGATAGGTGCTGTTCAGGGGGTAGGTGCGGTCGACACCGTCGTACTCCGGCACCGGCACCCTGTGCAGCCGGCGTTCGTAGCCGAAGCGGTAGGCCTCCTCGGCGGGCGCCAGCACCCGGCACTCCTCCGGCACGGCGATGTTGGACCACCAGTAGGTCGGCACCGGCCTCTGGTGCGGATTGCGGATCCGGACGCCGACATACAGGAAGTCGGAACCCTCCGGCAGCCAGAGGTCGACCTGGAACGGCAGATCACGCAGGCGCTCCCACTCCCACAGGCGCAGCATCTCCCCGCCGTCGGGCGCCGTGACACGGGCCGCGTGCAGGGGCGAGCAGGAGAGAGTGGTGTGACCCGTGGCACCGATGTTCCACTCGATGCCCCCGGAGAACCAGGCGCCGTTGAGCGCGAAGCAGGCGGGCTGGAACACCGGGTTGCGGTACAGCAGTTCACGGCCCGTCGGCTTGTGGAACAGCGACGCTATCCGTCCCCCGAGGCCGGGCAGGACGGTGGCGCGCAACCGGTCGTTCTCGATCACGAGGGTCTCGATGTCCCTGGGTGCGCGCGCTCTGCCGTAACCGTCCCTCACGCGCACGGGCAACAGGCCGCGCAGCGGCTCCCAGCCGATCTGCCGGGCCATGTCGCGCGGCAGGTCCTCCCTGTCGCGGTCCTCGATGCGGTGCACCTCGTCGAGTGGCCGCAGCGGGGGCAGTGGATTGTCCGGTCCCAGCGCCGCGGTGGGCACCGTCAGTGCGTCCCGTCGTATCGTCGTCACGATCACCATGGAACCCGCCCGGCGGCGAGCCGACCAGGGGCCCTGCCGGTCAGGTTTCCGCAAAGGCGGACACACCGGTCTCCGCCAGGCACAGGAGGCTCATCCTGCGTCACCTGCCGAACGGCGGGAAGCGACCATCTCGGCCGTGATCGCCCAGCGTTCGTGGTCCCGCCAGGCCCCGTCGATGTAGAGCATGTCCGGTGAGAAGCCCTCGAGACGGAACCCGCAGCGCCGTGCCAAGGCGATCGAGGCGGCGTTGCCGGGCTGAACGTTGATCTCCAGCCGGTGCAGGCCCATGGGCCCGAAGGCATACCGCACCACGAGGTCCAGGGCCTCCGTCATCAGCCCCCGACCGGCGGCGTGTGCGAAGGCGCCGTACCCCAGTGCCCCGCACAGGAAGCCGCCTTCGACGATGTTGTTGATGTTGATGAACCCGGCGATACTCCCGCTGTCCTTCTCGCACACCAGGAACCCCGCCCTCGTCGGGTCCTCGATCAGCCGTCCCGCGTAGGCGGCGTACGCCTCGGCACTGATCGGCAGGAACAGCCACGGATGGTGCTGGTCCTTGCTCTCCCGCGCCCGTGCGGTGAACTCGACCGCGTCGTCGTGGGTGAAGTGGCGTATGCCCACGCGGGGACCTTCGGCGAGATATCCATGGATGTCAGGCACCTCGACACCCTACGCGAACCCGGTTCGGCCACTGCCTGCCCCGGTGCATCGCACCGCTCGTCCCGTTCCTTCCGGAGGTCTTCGCGCTCATACCACCAGGATGAACGGCGGGGCCGGGCGCCGTCCGGCCCGTGGGGGCCGGACGGGTGACCGCTCCGGAAGGCCGCCTTGCCGGCGCCCGCTAGGCGAGAGCCGGTTCGTCCAGCGTCAGCGTTCCCGCCTCCGCGTCCAACTCGGCGCCGACGCCGAACGGGATCGTCAGCGCACCCTCACCATGCCCGAATCCGAATTCCTCCACGACCGGCACCTTGAGTCCGCCGAGCCGATCGGTGAGTACGGTGCGCAGCAGCTCGTACGGTCCGCACTGCTCCCACGAGCCGAGCGCGATCCCGGCGACCCCGTCGAGCCAGCCCGAGCGCAGCAACTGGGTGAGGATGCGGTCGATCCGATATGCCTCCTCGCCGACGTCCTCGATCATCAGCAGCCCTCCCCGGGCGCCGGACCGGGCGTGCGGGGTCCCCAGTTCGGAGGCGAGCAGGCTCAGACAGCCGCCCAGGGTGATGCCGCGGGCGCGGCCCGGCACGAGCGCCGCGCCCGGCGACGCGATGGTCCGCACGGACTCCGGCTCAAACAGCGTCGCACGCAGATGCTCCTGCGCCCGCGCGTTCTTGAGGAAGTCGGCGGCGGACACCATCGGCCCGTGCAGGGTGACCAGGCCGAGGCGGGTCGCGCATGCCTCGTGCAGCGCGGTGATGTCGCTGAAACCGACGAGCACCTTGGGCCCGGCGGCCCGCAGCGCGTCCCAGTCGAGCAGCTCGACCATGCGCTGCCCCCCGTACCCGCCGCGGGCGCACAGCACCGCGGACACGTCCGGGTCGCACCAGGCGGCCTGGAAGTCGGCGGCGCGGGCGGCGTCCGTGCCCGCGAGATAGGGGAAGTCCGGGTGCCGGTCGAGGACGTGCGGGGCCACGACCGGGTCCAGTTCCCAGGCGCGCAGGATGTCCAGCCCGGCGGCGAGCCGCTCCTCGGGCACGGGCCCGCTCGGCGCGACGACGGCCACACGGGCACCGGGGACGAGTCTGGGCGGCCGTACGAGAGGTGTCACCTGCTGAGCTCCAGTTCGGGGATGCCGGGTGGGTTCAGCCCGAGGACCTGCGCGTACAGCGACAGCTCGGCCTCCAGGGCCCGCACCATGGTTTCCGCCCGCCGAAAGCCGTGCCCCTCGCCCTCGAAAGCGATGTAGGCGTGCGGGATCGACCGCCCCGCGAGTCGGGCCAGGAACCGCTCGCACTGCACGGGCGGGCAGATGGCGTCGTCCAGCCCCTGCAGCAACAGGAAGGGCGCGGTGATCCGGTCGGCATGCTCCAGGGGCGACCGCTCGGCGTACCGGGCGGGCACCTGCGCGTACGGCCCGACGAGCGTCTCCAGATACCGCGACTCGAAGTCGTGGGTCTCCCCGCTGCCCCAGTTCGCCAGGTCGAGAACGGGGTAGATGATCGTGCCGCAGGCGTACACGTCGGTCGTCGTCAGGGACACGGCCGTGGTCCAGCCGCCCGCGCTGCCGCCGCGCACGGCGAGCCGGTCACGGTCCGCGGTGCCCTCGTCGGCGAGGGCGAGCGCGACGGCCGCGCAGTCCTCGACGTCGACGACGCCCCACTGCTCGCGCAGGCTGTTGCGGTACTCCCGTCCGTATCCGGTGGAGCCGCCGTAGTTCACCTCGGCGACGCCGATGCCGCGCGAGGTGAAGTAGGCGATCTCCAGGTCGAGGACGAGAGCGGCACGACTGGTCGGCCCGCCGTGCGCCCACAGCACGTACGGCGGCAGCTCGTCGGTGGGCGCGCGGTGCACCGGGTGGTGGGGCGGATAGATGTGCGCGTGGATCTCGCGGCCGCCCGGCCCGGTGAAGGTGCGGATCTGCGGTTCCGGGTAGTACGCCGGATCCACCGGGTCCTTGTGGGCGGCGCCGATGACACGGGCGGGCCCGGCGGGGGTCCCCGAGTGCGCGCTCTTTCGGTCGTGCGGGCGGGAGTCCAGCTCGATGACCTCGTAGGAGCTGCGCGGACTGGCGCCGACGGCGACGACGCGGCTGCCGTGCGCGGCGAGCGTGGCGGCGAACTCGGTCCAGGGCCCGGCCGCGTCGACCACCTCGCCGCTCTCCGGGTCGAGGATCCCGAGTCGGCCTGCGCCCCGGCCGTGCACGACGGCGATCAGCCCGTTCTCCAGTGGGGCGAACCAGCGCAGTCCGACCTTCCACAACGGCCCGGCGAACTCCTCCTCACGGGGGCACAGCGGCTCGCCGTCGCGGTACAGGTTCCACCAGCCGGTGCGGTCACTGGCGTACAGCAGGGAGCCGTCGGGCGCCCACTCGGCCTGGGCGATCGACTCCTCGGGGCCGCCGGCGACGGTGCGCGGCTCCCGGAGGGTCCCGTCGTCGGCCACCTCGGCGACGATCAGCTCGGTGCCGTCCCACGGCATGCGCGGATGGTCCCAGGCGAGCCAGACCGCGCGCCGCCCGTCCGGCGAGAGGCGGGGCCCGGTGACGAACCGGTGGCGCGCGTGGTTCAGTTCACGCACGGCACCGCGGTCGTGTGCCGCGGAACCGTCCAGCGGTACGGCGACGGCCACCCGCCGCACGTCCGTCGGCGCGTCGCCGGTGAACTCCTCCAGGACGCACCAGACTTCACCGCGATCCAGGTGCAGCTGCGGGTCGACCCAGCGCAGTCCGCCGCCCACCGGTGACAGAGGGCTGAGTGGGCGCGGCTCGGCACCGGTGGCCGCGGGCTCGTACGCGTACAGCCGCTGATCCGCGAAGTTCACGAACACCACCAGCGGCCCCTCGGGGCCCGACACCCCGGTCCAGGGCCTGCCGCCGTACTCCATGACCCGGCTGCGCACGTTCCACGGCGGGGGCAGCACCGACTCCTCCGTGCCGTCCGCCGTGCGGCGCACGAGCGTGCGGCGGCCGCCCTCGGTGGGGCGCGGTTCGGTCCACCACGCCTCCTCGCCCACGAAGCCCACCGCCTCGGGCTGTCCGTCGTGCGCGGCGGCGAGCGCCGCGTCGATGACCGAGGGCCATGCGCCGTACGGCAGTGTCCGTTCCATCTCCCCCACCTTCATCAGGCCGTGCGCAGAAAACGATCGAGGACGCGGACGCCGAAGTGCAGCGCCTCGACGGGCACCCGCTCGTCGACACCGTGGAACAGCGCCTGGTAGTCGAAGCCTTCGGGGAGCTTCAGGGGCGCGAATCCGTATCCGGTGATGCCGAGGCGCGAGAACTGCTTGGCGTCCGTGCCGCCCGACATGCAGTACGGGACCACGTGCCCCTCGGGCGCGAACTCCTCCACGGCGGCGCGCATCCGGGCGTACGTCGGCGAGTCCAACGGCGCCTGGAGGGCGACCTCGCGGTGGTGGAACTCCCAGTCCACGTCCGGACCGGTGAGCTCGTCGAGCGTCGTACGGAACTCGTCCTCGCCGCCCGGGAGATAGCGTCCGTCGACGTATGCGACGGCCTCGCCCGGGATCACGTTGATCTTGTATCCGGCGTCGAGCATGGTCGGGTTGGCGCTGTTGCGCACGGTCGGTGCGACGAGGGCCGCGGCAGGGCCGAGCTTGTCCAGCAGGCCGTCCACGTCGTCGAGGTCGGCGTCGAGCCCGTAGAGCGCGGCGAGTTCGGTGAGCGCCGCGCGCGCCGTCGGCGTCAGTCTGAGGGGCCACTCGTGTGCGCCGATGCGAGCGACGGCCGCGGCGAGCCGGGTGACCGCGTTGTCGCGGTTGATCTTGGAGCCGTGGCCAGCCCGGCCGCGCGCGGTGAGCTTGAGCCAGCCCGTGCCGCGCTCGCCCGCCGCGATCGGGTAGATCTGCCGTCCGGCGCCGTCGTGGAAGGTGAACGCCCCGGACTCGCTGATGCCCTCGGTGCATCCTTCGAAGAGGTCGGCGTGCCGGTCGGCGAGGAAGCCGGAGCCGTCCTGCGCGCTCGCCTCCTCGTCGGCGGTGAACGCGATGACGAGGTCGCGGCGCGGCCGTACGCCCGAACGCGCCCAGGCCCGTGCCACCGCCAGGATCATCGCGTCCATGTTCTTCATGTCGACCGCGCCCCGGCCCCAGACGACGCCGTCGCGGACCTCGCCGGAGAACGGGTGCACGCTCCAGTCGGCGGCCTCGGCGGGGACCACGTCGAGATGGCCGTGCACGAGCAGGGCGTCGGCGGAGGGGTCGGTGCCCTCGATACGGGCGACGACGTTCGTCCGGCCCTCGGTGCGCTCCAGCAGGGTGGGCTCCAACCCGGCCCCGGCCAGCTCCGCGGCCGCGTACTCGGCGGCGGGCCGCTCCCGGCAGTCGCCGCCGCCGCGGTTGGTGGTGTCGATGCGGATGAGGTCGGAGGTGAAGCGCACGACCTCCTCGAGT
Source organism: Streptomyces chiangmaiensis (assembly GCF_036281785.1). Classification (NCBI taxonomy): domain Bacteria; kingdom Bacillati; phylum Actinomycetota; class Actinomycetes; order Kitasatosporales; family Streptomycetaceae; genus Streptomyces; species Streptomyces chiangmaiensis. The sequence continues at coordinate 51,713 of NZ_JAYWVC010000017.1, forward strand.
GCCTGCTCGTCAGCCATACTGCTCCTCCACCGCAGCCGAGACGATCGTGGTGACCGCCTTGAAGGTACGGATCCCCTCGTACATGCTCTCGCTCGTGTAGGCCACCTTCCGCTCGCCGACGCGGTCCACGCCCGGCACGACGGTGGCGGCCATCGCCAGGTGCTCCGCGTCGAACTCCAGCGCCACGGTGAACGGACCACCCATGACCGGTTCGTGACGCTCCGCCAGCAAGGACGCCTCCTTGGCGGCCGCGCGGATGTCGGTGGCGGTCCTGGTCGGAGTGCGGCACACGGCCGCATACCGCGAGACATGGTCCTTCACGGCGACCTTGAGCGCCTCCGGCGCGTACCCGAGCGCGTCCTCGCAGGCCACGTCGTCGCCGGTGACGAGGACGACGGGCACGCCGTACTCGGCGACGACGTGCGCGTTCAGCAGGCCCTCGCTGGCGCGGACGTCGTTCAGCCAGACCCCCGTGATCGAGTTGGCGAGGTATGTGTGCGCCAGCACTCCCTCCATGCCGGCGCCGGCGTGGTAGCCGATGAACGCGATGCCGTCCACGTCCCCGTGTTGTACGCCCTCCACCATGGACAGGGACTTGTGCCGTCCGGTGAGCATCTGCGCCCGCTCGTCCAGCCGCTCGAGGAGCAGATTGCGCATACTCCAGTGGGCCTCGTTGATGAGCACCTCGTCGGCGCCGCCGTCGAAGAAGCCGAGCACGGCCGCGTTCACGTCCGAGGTGAACATGGCCCGGCACCGCTCCCACTGCGGCGTCCCGGGCAGCACGTCGGCCGGCCAGGTCACACCGGTGGCGCCCTCCATGTCGGCGCTGATGAGGATCTTCATGGCAGGCAACTTACGCGCTCGTGACGATGCGTGACCAGCCCTGTGGAAAAGTGTCCTGCCATGGCCGCCCGGCTGCCCTGATCCCCCTGGTGAACGTCGTGCGCGGCCGGTCCTGGACGCGGCCGGGCACGACGGACGGGTTCAGCGGTACAGCGCGGGACGCTCGATCAGTTCGACCTCCGTGCGGCGCCCCTCGCTCTGGGCGCGCACCCCCGCCTCGCAGACCGCCGCCGCGGCATAACCGTCCCAGACGCTCGGACCGGTGACCTCGCCGCGCCGGGTGGCGTCGACCCATGCCTGCACCTCACGGTCGTATGCCTCCGCGAAGCGCTCCACGAAGTCCTGAGCGATGGTCCCGCCCCAGCGCCCTTCGGCGTTGGTGACCATGGCGTGCTCGTCGCCGATCCGGGCGGTGCCGCGCTCGCAGACCGCCTCGGCCTGCACCTGGTACCCGAAACCGCAGTTGACGAAGATCTCGACGTCGACGAGGGCGCCGCCGTCGGTCTCGAAGACCACGAACTGCGGGTCGGCGAGCCCCTCCGGGGCGACGTTTGACGGGGTCGGGCGCAGTACCGTGACCGCCGTGATCTCCTGGCCGAGCAGCCAGCGCGTGACGTCCATCTCGTGCACGACCGAGTCGTTGATGAGCATCGCGTCGGTGAAGCCGGGCGGGCTGGCCGCGTTGCGGTGCCGGTTGTGCAGCATCAGCGGCCGGCCCAGCCGGCCGCCGTCCAGCAGCGTCTTGAGCTTGACGTACTCGGCGTCGTAGCGCCGCATGAAGCCGACCTGCACACGCCGGTGACCCAGTCTCTGCTCGGCCTCGAGCACCCTGAGCGCGGAGGCCGCGTCGGGCGTGAGCGGCTTCTCGCACAGCACCGGCAGGTCGCGTTCGATGGCCGCGAGCAGCACCGACTCGTGCGCGGGACCGGGCGAGGCGATCAGTACCGCGTCGACGTCGTCGGCGGCAATCGCCGCCGTGGGTTCGGTGTAGGCGGTGCAGCCCTCGACGCCGGCCGCGACGCTCTTGGCCCGTTCCGCGTCGACGTCCACGACCGCGGACACCCGGGCCCCGCTGATCACCTCGCTGATGCGGCGCACATGGTCGGCGCCCATCCGCCCTGTGCCGATGACGGCGACTCCGAGCGTTCCACGCTGAGACATGGTGGTGGTTCGTCCCTTCGGTGGTCAGGCGCCGCAGGAGCGGAGGAACTTGCGGGTGCGTACGGCGATGGGCAGCGGCTTGTCGGGCTCGCAGGGGTACATGTCCTGCTCGACGATGGCGAAGAGGTCGACGCCGAGTTCCTGGGCGGCGGCGAGGACGGGCTCGAGGGCGGGCACGCCCGTCGGGGGCTCGCACATCACGCCGCGCTGCACGGCGGGCCCGAAGGGCACGCCGTTCTCGACGACGTCGGCGAGGATCTCCGGGTCCACCTGCTTGAGGTGCAGATAGCCGATGCGCTCGCCGTAGGTCTCGATGAGCTTGACGCTGTCGCCGCCGCAGTAGGCGTAGTGCCCGGTGTCCAGGCAGAGGTTGACGAGGTCGGAGTCGGTGGAGTCGAGGAAGCGCTCGACGTGGGCCTCGGTGTCGATGTGGGTATCCGCATGCGGGTGGACCACGATGTCGAGGCCGAAGGTCTCCTTGACCTCGTGTCCGAGCCGTTCCATGCCCTTGGTGAGGTGCGCCCACTGCTCGGTGGTGAGCTCCGAGGGCTCGATGATCTCGGCGGTCTTGTCGTCCCGCCAGAAGGAGGGGATGACCACGAGGTGCTTCGCGCCCATCGCCTGGGTGAGGGCGGCGACCTGGCCGACGTGCTCCCAGGTGGACTCCCACACGGCCGGTCCGCGGTGCAGGGAGGTGAAGACCGTGCCGGCCGACACCTTCAGGCTCCGCTTGGCCACCTCGTCGGTCAGGCGTGCCGGGTCGGTCGGCAGGTAGCCGTACGGGCCGAGTTCGATCCAGGAGTAGCCGGCCTCGGCGACCTCGTCCAGGAAGCGTTCCCAGGGCACCTGCTGCGGGTCGTCCGGGAACCAGACGCCCCAGGAGTCCGGCGCCGAGCCGACTCGGATGCGGTCCAGGGCAGTGGTCATGTCAGGAGGTCCCTTCGGGTGTTGCTGCCACAGGCGCAGTGAGGTCTTCCGGTTCGGGGAGTTCCTCGACGTCGACGCCACTGACCTGGGCGAGTTCGTGCTTGAGGGCGGCGAGTTCGGCGCCGCCCGCCATGTGGTTGGTCAGCTCATCGAGGCTGACCTCGCTGCGGTCGGCGCTGAGTTCCAGGGTGCCGAGGCGCAGTACGTTGAAGTGGTCGCCGACCATGTAGGCGTGGTGGGGGTTGTGGGTGATGAAGATGACGCCGAGGCCGCGGTCGCGGGCGGCGGCGATGTACTTCAGTACGACACCGGACTGCTTGACCCCGAGCGCGGCCGTGGGCTCGTCGAGGATGAGGACGCGGGCGCCGAAGTAGACGGCGCGGGCGATGGCGACGCACTGGCGCTGGCCACCGGACAGCGTCCCGATGGGCTGCTCGAGGTCGTCCAGCACGATGCCCATGTTCCGCAGCTCTTCGTCCGCGGTCTTCTTCATCCGGGCGATGTCGAGACGGCGGATCGGCCAGGAACCCTTCGTCATCTCGGACCCGAGGAAGAAGTTGCGCCACACCGGCATGAGCGGCACGGTGGCCAGGTCCTGGTAGACCGTGGCGATGCCCCGGTCCAGGGCCTCGCGCGGGGTGCTGAAGCGCACCGGCTCGCCGTCGATGAGAAACTCGCCCTCGGTGTGCTGGTGCAAACCGGAGATGATCTTGATGAGGGTGGACTTGCCGGCACCGTTGTCGCCGAGGACGCAGGTGACCTTGCCGGGGTGGACGGCGAGGCTCACGCCGTGCAGGGCGCGGATGTTGCCGTACGACTTGCCCGTGCCGCGCAGTTCGACGATGGGGGTCTCGTCGGCCGGCGGGACCTTGCCGTTGTTCTTGCTGTGGTCAGCGGTCGTCATGGTGGTCACCTCCGGGTCGCAGACTTCTGGATCCACAGATTGATGAGGGTGGCACCCAGGAGCATCACGCCGAGGAAGGCCTTGAACCAGTCGGGGTTCCAGCCGGCGTAGACGATGCCCTGGCTCACCATGCCGAACATGAAGGCGCCGAACACCGGGCCGATCGCTGAGCCGTAGCCGCCCGTCAGCAGACAGCCGCCGATCACCGCTGCGGCGATGAAGATCAGCTCCTGGCCGACGCCCTCGCCCGACTGCACGGTGTTGAACGCGAACAGCTGGTGCATGCCGACGAACCAGGCGCCGAAGCCGACCAGCATGAACAGCGAGATCTTGGTGAACTTCACGGGCACGCCGACGGCCCGCGCGCTGTCGCTGTTGCCTCCGACGGCGAAGATCCAGTTGCCGTACTTGGTGCGCAGCAACACCCAGGTGGCCAGGGCCGCGAAGAACAGCCACCACAGGACGGTGACTTTGACCTGGACGCCGCCGACCGTGAACGACGACGAGAAGACCGCCTTGGCCTGGTCGAAGCCGTCCATGTCGCTGATGTCGTCGGTCGCCACATTGCCGGTGATCAGCTTGGTGACCGCGAGGTTGACGCCCTGCAGACCGAGGAAGGTGCCGAGGGTGACCAGGAAGCTGGGCAGTCCGGTGCGCACCATCATCCAGCCGTTGAACGCGCCGATGGCGAGCGAGACGACGAGCGCGACGATCACACCCACCCACACGTTCATCGTCAGCTGGTAGCTGACCATGCTCGCGGTCAGCGCGGAGCTGAGCACCGCCACACCGGCGGACAGGTCGAACTCGCCGCCGATCATCAGCAGGGCCACGGGCAGCGCCATGATCCCGATGGTGGACGACTGGTAGAGGACGGTGGCCATGGCGCTGCCCGAGCGGAACGTGGGCGCCACGGCGAAGAAGAAGACGAACACCGCGACTGCGCCGAGGAAGACGCCGACTTCGGGCCGGGACAGCAGCCGCAGCACGAGGGAGCGCTGCGCGGTCCGGCCGTCACGCTCCTTGGGGCCGGAGGCCGGCGGTGAGGTCACCGCCGGCACAGCCTGCTGGGACATGGTCATCACCTGGTGCCCTTCGCGGCGAAGGTGGCGATGGTGTCGACGTTGGACTTGTCGACAAAGGCCGGGCCGGTCAGCACCGGCTGCTCACCGCCGCCGCTGTAGTTGCCGTTGTACTTGTACAGCCACAGAGAGTCGACCGCGAGGTAACCCTGCAGGTAGGGCTGCTGGTCGACGGCGAACTGGATGTCACCCTTCTTGATGGCGCTGGTCAGGTCCTTGTTGAGATCGAACGTAGCAACCTTGGCCTTGCTTCCCGCGTCGGACAGCGACTGGACCGCCGTCAGCGCGAACGGCGCACCGAGGGTGACGACGTAGTCGATCGAGCTGTCCTGCTTGAGCTTGGCGGTGATCGTCGACTTCACCGACGGCATGTCGGTGCCGTTGACGTAGAGGATCTGGGTCTTGCCGCTGAACGTCTTCTTCACGCCGTCGCAGCGCTGGGAGAGCCCGATATTGCCCTGCTCCTGGATCACACAGACGGTGCTCTTCGCGCCGACCTCGTTCAGCTTCTTGCCGAGCGCCTCTCCCGCCACGCTCTCGTCCTGCCCGAAGAACTCCATCATGCCGAGCTTCTGCCAGTCGCTGACGCCCGAGTTGAGGCCCACCACCGGGATGTTCGCGGACTTGGCCTTGCTCACGACGTCCTTCATGGCGTCCGGCTTGGCCAGGGTGATCGCGATGCCGTCGACCTTCTGGTCGATCGCGTTCTGGACCAGGTTGGCCTGGTTGCCGGCGTTCGGGTCGGCGGAGTAGACAAGCTTGATGTTGTCCTTGGCCGCGGCCGCCGCGGCTCCCTTGCGGACGATGTCCCAGAAGGTGTCGCCCGGCGCCTGGTGGGTGACCAGCGCGACCGTCATGCGGGGGGTGTTCGCCTTGCCCGCGGCGGCGCCGGAGCTGCTCTCCTCCGCCTTCTTTCCACCCGAGCTGCTGGAGCAGCCGGCGACGAGCAGGGCCGACGCCGCGGCTATCGCGACGAGCGGGGCGACTCTGAGGGAGTGGCGGGGGTGAAACATGCGATCCATCTTTCCTGCACCTCACTGTGCGACCGGGGGAAAGGGGACGAAAGGCCGGCGCGGGGCTGGTGCCCCGCGCAGGTCCGGACAGGATGTCCGGGTAGGTGCCGGGTCGAACCGGCGGTTCCGCTGGGACGGGATACAAACCCCTGTTACACCCGTCTGTCAATACTTTGTTAAGACATCATTTCAGAAGCAGGTCCGAATGTAAGAACAAAGTCTTGACACGGGCAGCCCATGCGGCCTACACCTGTGAGGCATCCGGGCCCTGACGTCCCGCCCTCCGGCGGCGTCCGGTTTCCCGCATCCCCGCACGAGGAGCGACGCGCATGCCTGAGTCCGCCGAACGTTTCGATCTCATCACCATGGGACGTATCGGGGTCGACCTCTACCCCTTGCAGACCGGTGTGCCGCTCACGCAAGTCGAGTCCTTCGGAAAGTTCCTGGGCGGCTCGGCGGCCAACGTCGCGGTGGCCGCCGCGCGCCTCGGCCGGAACGCAGCGGTGATCACCCGGACCGGCAACGACCCCTTCGGCACCTATCTGCACCAGGCGCTCAAGGAATTCGGTGTCGACGACCGGTTCGTCACACCTGTGGACGCCTATCCGACGCCGATCACGTTCTGCGAGATCTTCCCGCCGGACGACTTCCCCCTCTACTTCTACCGTCAGCCCAAAGCGCCGGACCTGGAGATCCACACCGACGAACTGGACTTCGCCGCCATCCGCTCGGCCCGCATCTTCTGGATGACCGGCACCGGTCTGAGCGAGGAGCCGAGCCGCTCGGCCACGCTCGCCGCCCTCGAGGCGCGCAACAAGGCCGGCACCACGGTCTTCGACCTCGACTGGCGCCCCATGTTCTGGCGCGACCCCGAGGCGGCGCGGCCGTACTACGCCGAGGCGCTGCGCCACGCCACCGTCGCGGTCGGCAACCTCGACGAGTGCGAGATCGCCACCGGCGTACGGGAGCCGCAGGCCTGCGCCGAGGCGCTCCTCGACGCGGGCGTGGAACTGGCGGTCGTCAAGCAGGGCCCCAAGGGGGTGCTCGCCGTCCACCGTGACGGTACGACCGCCGAGGTGCCGCCCGTCCCCGTGGAGGTCGTCAACGGGCTCGGCGCCGGGGACGCGTTCGGCGGCTCGCTCTGCCACGGGCTGCTGGCCGGCTGGCCACTGGAGAAGACCATGCGGTACGCCAACGCGGCCGGGGCGCTCGTCGCCACCCGGCTCGAATGCTCCTCCGCGATGCCGACCGAGTCCGAGGTCGCCGACCTCCTCGCACGCGGCTGACCGCCCTGCCGAGGACCTCCTCGCACCCGGCCGACCGCCACCTCCCGAACGGAGCCTGTCTTGAGCATCAGCATCCCCGACCTCGCCACGGTGCGCGCCCGGCACCCGGAGGCCATCGCCGAGGCCGCGGCCCACCGCGTCCGCCGCCCGCTGATCGGCGACAGCGGCCGGATCATGATCGTGGCCGCCGACCACCCGGCCCGCGGCGCCCTCGGCGTCGGCGACCGCCGACTGGCCATGGCCAACCGCGCCGAACTGCTGGAGCGCCTGTGCGTCGCGCTGTCCCGGCCCGGCGTGGACGGGGTGCTGGCCACCGCCGACATCCTGGAGGACCTGCTGCTCCTCGGCGTCCTCGACAACAAGGTCGTCATGGGCTCCATGAACCGCGGCGGTCTGGCCGGCGCGTCCTTCGAGATGGACGACCGTTTCACCGGCCACCGCGCCGAGGACATCGAACGGCTCCACTTCGACGCCGGCAAGCTGCTGCTGCGCCTCGACTACGACGACCCGGGCTCCCTGCGGACCCTGGAGTCCACGGCGCGGGCCGTCGACGACATGGCCGCGCGCCGGCTGCCGCTGTTCATCGAGCCGTTCATATCGCGCCGCGTCGACGGCAAGGTGCGCAACGACCTGAGCGCGGAGGCCGTCACCCGGTCCATCGCCATCGCCTCGGGCCTGGGCGGCACCTCCGCCTACACCTGGCTCAAGCTCCCCGTCACCGAGGACGTCGACGACATGGCCGAGGCCCTGGAGGCGTCCACGCTGCCCGCCGTGCTGCTCGGCGGTGAGGTCGGCACGGACCAGGAGGGCGCGTACGAGAAGTGGCGCAAGGCCCTGCGCCTGCCCACCGTCATGGGCATGGTCGTCGGCCGGTCCCTGCTGTATCCCGCCGACGGCAGCGTGGAAACCGCGGTGGACACCGCGGTCGGCATGCTGTGAGACCGTCACAAAGCCTCACGAAGCCTGCTCTGAGACCGCCACGAAGAAGGGCATCATGACCACCTCGCACCACCTTCCCGCGGGCAAGACCGCCACCGACGGCTACTCCGTCGACGTCACCCCCGAGTCGGCCGGCTGGGGCTACTCCAGCCTGAAGGTGCTCGAGCTGCCGCCCGGCGGCCGGCACTTCCTCGACACCGGCGACAGCGAGTGGATCGTGCTTCCACTGTCGGGTTCCTGCGCCGTCGCCGTCGACGGTGACACGTTTCGCCTGCACGGCCGCACGAGCGTCTTCAGCGGCGTCAGCGACTTCGCGTACGTGCCGCGCGATGCCCAGGTCTCGATCGCGTCCCGCGACGGCGGCCGCTTCGCGCTGACGGGCGCCCGCTGCGAGCGCCGGCTGCCCGCCCGCTACGGACCCGCCTCCTCCGTCCCGGTCGAACTGCGCGGCACCGGCAACTGCTCCCGCCAGGTCAACAACTTCGGCGCCGCCGGAGTCTTCGAGTGCGACAAGCTGATCGCCGTCGAGGTGATCACGCCGGGCGGCAACTGGTCCTCCTTCCCGCCGCACAAGCACGACGAGCACCGGCCCGGCGAGGAGTCCGAGCTGGAGGAGATCTACTACTTCGAGTTCGCCGCCCACGAGGGCACGCCCGGCCTCGGCTACCAGCGGGTGTCCCCCTCGGGCCACGGCAGTGGCACGGACGTGCTGGCCGAGGTGCGCGACGGAGACGTCGTCCTCATCCCGGACGGCTGGCACGGACCGTCCATGGCGGTGCCGGGCCACGACATGTACTACCTCAACGTGATGGCGGGCCCCGAACCCGACCGCGCCTGGCTGATCTGCGACCACCCCGACCACGCGTGGATCCGCGACACCTGGCCCGCTCAGCCGGTCGACGCCCGGCTCCCGCTCTACACCACCCCCGCCCAGTGAAGCCCCCCATGGAAGAAGCCGTCCCAGTGAGGTCCCGATGAGCCACCCGAACCAGTCCGTGCGCCGCCTGACCGTCGCCCAGGCGCTGGTGCAGTTCCTGTCCGCGCAGTACACCGAGCGCGACGGGGTACGCCACCGGCTGATCGCCGGCACCTGGGGCATCTTCGGCCACGGGAACGTGGCCGGGATCGGCCAGGCGCTGCTCGAGGCCGGCGAGGACGCCATGCCCTTCCACCAGGGCCGCAACGAGCAGGCCATGGTGCACGCCGCCGTCGGCTACGCACGCCAGCGGGGCCGGCTCTCCGCGCAGGCGGTCACCACCTCCATCGGCCCCGGCGCCACCAACCTGGTCACCGGCGCCGCGCTCGCCACGATCAACCGCCTGCCGGTCCTGCTGCTGCCGGGTGACTACTTCGCCACGCGCCCGGCCGACCCGCTGCTCCAGCAGCTGGAGCACCCGGTCGAGGCCGACGTGTCCGTCAACGACACGCTGCGCCCGGTGTCCCGCTACTTCGACCGGATCACGCGCCCGGAGATGCTGATCCCGTCCGCGCTGAACGCCATGCGGGTGCTGACCGACCCGGTCGAGACCGGCGCGGTCACCCTCGCCATGCCGCAGGACGTGCAGGCGGAGGCGTACGACTGGCCGGAGGAGTTCCTCGCCGAACGTGTCTGGCACGTACGCCGTCCCGCGCCCGACCCCGTCGAGCTGGTGGAGACGGTACGCGCCATCCGAGCCGCCGAACGGCCGCTGATCGTGGCGGGCGGCGGAGTCCACCACAGCGAGGCCGAGGACGCGCTGAAGGCGCTGGTCGACGCCACCGGCATCCCGGTGGCCTCCACCCAGGCGGGCAAGGGCTCGCTGCGCCACGACCACCCCGCCGACCTCGGCGGCATCGGCCACACCGGCACCGCCGTCTGCGACGACCTCGCCCGCACCGCCGATCTGGTCATCGGCGTCGGCACCCGCTACAGCGACTTCACCACCGCGTCCCGCACGCTGTTCCAGAACCCCGGCGTGCGGTTCGTCAACCTCAACATCACCGCCTTCGACGCCCACAAACTCGCGGGCCGCACCTTGGTCGCCGACGCACGGGCTGCTCTGGAAGCACTCACCGAGGGCCTCGCCGGCCATCGGGTGAACGACGCGTACGAGGCCGAGTACCGAGCGGGCAAGGAGCGCTGGGAGCAGGTCGTGGACGCCGCCTTCCGCGCGGACGACGACAACGCCGTGCCGACCCAGACCCAGGTTCTCGGTGCTCTGGACGCGGTGGTGGGCGACGACGACGTGGTGATCAACGCGGCCGGCTCGCTCCCCGGCGACCTGCACAAGTTGTGGCGGGCCCGCTCGCCGCGCCAGTACCACCTGGAGTACGGCTACTCCTGCATGGGGTACGAGATCCCGGCCGGGATCGGGGTCCAGCAGGCCGCGCCCGGCACGCCGGTGTGGTCGCTGGTCGGCGACGGCACGTATCTGATGATGCCCACCGAGATCGTCACCGCCGTCCAGGAGGGCCTGCCCGTCAATCTGGTCCTCGTCCAGAACCACGGCTACGCCTCCATCGGCGGCCTGTCCGAGGAGACCGGCGGCGAACGCTTCGGCACCGCATACCGCCACCGCGCCGCCGACGGGAGCTTCACCGGGGCCCCGCTCCCGGTGGACCTGGCCGCCAACGCCGGAAGTCTCGGCATGGACGTGCTCCGCGCCAAGACCGTAGGCGAACTGCGTGAGGCGCTGGACGCGGCGCGCGCCTCCGACCGCCCCACCTGTGTCTACGTCGAGACCGACCCGACGCCCACCGCTCCCGGTGCCGAGGCGTGGTGGGACGTGCCCGTCGCCGAGGTCGCCTCCCGCCCGGCCGCTGTGGCCGCCCGCGAGCGGTACGACCGGCACACCGCCGACCGCCGGCACCACCTCTGACCCCCTCTCACGAAAGGCCCCCCGCACCATGAAGACCATCAGCCACTGGATCGGCGGCAAGCCCGTCGAGGGCACCTCGGGCCGCTTCGGTCCCGTGTACGACCCGGCCACCGGCGCCCAGGAGAAGCAAGTCGCCTTCGCCACCGTCGACGAGGTGGACGCCGCCGTCGCCACTGCTAAGGCGGCGTTCGAGAGCTGGGGCCAGGTCTCGCTCGCCAAGCGCACGGCGATCCTGTTCAAGTTCCGTGAGCTGCTGGACGCGCACCGCGACGAGATCGCCGCGCTCATCACCGCCGAGCACGGCAAGGTGCACTCGGACGCGCTCGGCGAGGTCGCGCGCGGTATGGAGGTCGTGGAACTGGCCTGCGGCATCTCCGAGAAGCTCAAGGGCGAGCTGTCCACCCAGGTCTCCACCCGCGTCGACGTGGCCTCGATCCGCCAGCCGCTCGGCGTGGTCGCGGGCATCACCCCGTTCAACTTCCCGGCCATGGTGCCGATGTGGATGTTCCCGCTGGCCATCGCGGCCGGCAACACCTTCGTGCTCAAGCCGAGCGAGAAGGACCCGTCCGCCTCCTTCCGGCTCGCAGAGCTGCTGGCCGAGGCGGGCCTGCCGGACGGCGTGTTCAACATCGTGCAGGGCGACAAGGTGGCCGTCGACGGGCTCCTGGAGCACCCCGACGTGGCCGCGGTCTCCTTCGTCGGCTCCACCCCGATCGCCAAGTACATCCAGCTCAAGGCGGTCGAGCACGACAAGCGTGTCCAGGCCCTCGGCGGTGCCAAGAACCACATGCTGGTCCTGCCGGACGCCGACCTGGACTACGCGGCCGACCAGGCCATCAACGCCGCCTACGGCTCGGCCGGCGAGCGTTGCATGGCCGTCTCGGTCGTGGTGGCGGTCGGCGACACCGGCGACGAACTGGTCGGCAAGATCGCCGAGCGGGCGAAGAGCCTGCGCATCGGCCCCGGCAACGACCCGGCCTCGGAGATGGGCCCCCTGATCACACGTGAGCACCGCGACAAGGTGGCCTCGTACGTGACGGGCGCTGCCGCGCAGGGCGCCGAGGTCGTGGTCGACGGTACGGGCTACTCGGTGGAGGGTCACGAGGACGGCTTTTTCATCGGCGTCTCGTTGCTGGACAAGGTGCCGGTGACGGCGGACGCGTACCGGGACGAGGTCTTCGGACCGGTGCTGTGCGTGGTGCGCGCCGCCACCTACGACGACGCCATCAAGCTGATCAACGCCTCCCGCTGGGGCAACGGCACCGCGATCTTCACCCGGGACGGCGGCGCCGCGCGCCGCTTCCAGCTGGAGGTCCAGGCGGGCATGGTCGGCGTCAACGTGCCGATCCCGGTGCCCGTCGGCTACCACTCCTTCGGCGGCTGGAAGGACTCGCTCTTCGGCGATCTGCACATCTACGGCAACGACGGTGTCGCCTTCTACACCCAGGGCAAGGTGATCACCACGCGGTGGCCGGACCCGGCCGATGGCGGCATCAACCTCGGCTTCCCGAGCAACTCCTGAGGAGCGCGGCGGCCGGTGCGGGAGGGGATGCGCCCTCCCGCACCGGCCGCCCCCGGATTTATTGTCAGGACAATGTGATGACAAGGGTTCCTGTCAACCAGTCCGCCACCTATTCTCTCCCCGTGACCACTTCCACCCCCGCGGCCCTCGACTTCACCCTGGACCGCAGCAGCCCGGTCCCGCTCTACTACCAGCTGGCCCAGCAGCTCGAGGCGGCGATCGAGCACGGCGCGCTGGGTCCGGGCAGCCTGCTGGGCAACGAGATCGAGCTCGCCGGACGGCTCGGGCTCTCCCGGCCCACGGTCCGCCAGGCCATCCAGTCGCTGGTGGACAAGGGGCTGCTGGTCCGCCGCCGGGGCGTGGGCACCCAGGTCGTGCACAGCCAGGTCAAGCGCCCCCTGGAACTCACCAGCCTCTACGACGACCTCGATGCCGCCGGGCAGAAACCCGCGACGCAGGTGGTGCGCAACGAGGTGGTGCAGGCGTCGGCCGAGGTCGCCGCCGCCCTGGGCATCGCCGAGGGCGACGACGTGCGCCACATCGAGCGGCTTCGCCTGGCCCACGGCGAGCCGATGGCCTACCTGTCCAACTACGTGCCGGTGGGCCTGCTGGACCTCGACACGGAGAAGCTGGAGGCGACGGGCCTGTACCGCATGATGCGCAGCATCGGCATCACCCTGCACAGCGCCCGGCAGTCCGTGGGCGCACGCTGCGCCACCGCCGAGGAGTCCCAGCGGCTGGGCGAGCCCGAGGGCGCCGCCCTGCTCACCATGCAGCGCACGGCGTACGACGACACGGGCCGCGCCGTCGAGTACGGCACCCACGTCTACCGCGCCTCGCGCTACGCCTTCGACTTCCAGCTCCTCGTGCGTCCCTGACGGCTCTCGTGCCGAGCCTGGCGGAGACGCTCGGCGCCCGAAGTCGGCCGGCCGCCGCCGGTGGCGCAGGGTGGGCCGACCCCGGGCGCCGGATCCGTCCCGGCGCCCGCATCGGGCCCACGTCCGCTCACACCGGACTCACCCACGTGCGCCGCTCGGCCGAGCGGCTCATGGCGTCCAGCGCCGCGGCGCTGTGCACGGCGTCGTCGAGGGTCGGGCCGTACGCGGTGCCCTCCTCGACCGACCGCAGGAAGTGGTACGCCTCGATGACCTTCAGGTCGTCGTAGCCCATGGCATTGGCGGCACCCGGCTGGAAGGCGGCGTACTCGCCGTGACCGGGCCCGACATACAGAGTGCTGACGGGCTGGTCCTGGTAGGTGGTGCCGCGGCTGACGCGGAGTTCGCCCATGCGCCGGAAGTCCCAGAACACCGCGCCCTTGGTGCCGTGGACCTCGAAGCCGTAGTTGTTCTGCTCGCCGACGGAGACCCGGCAGGCCTCCAGGACACCACGGGCACCCGTGGCGAAGCGCAGCAGGCAGTTCACGTAGTCCTCGTTCTCCACCGGGCCCGGAACACCGCCGGTGGCGCGGGCGTGGCCGGCGGTGGCGCTGGTGGGGCGGGCGCGTTCGGGGATGAACACGGCGGTGTCCGCGGCCAGCGACTCGATCTCGCCGAGCAGGAAGCGGGCCAGGTCCACCCCGTGCGAGGCGAGGTCGCCGAGGACCCCGCTGCCGCCGCGCTCGCGTTCGTACCGCCAGGTCAGGGCGCCCTCGGGGTGCGCGGCATAGTCGCTGAAGAGGCGGATGCGGGCATGGGTGACGGCGCCGATGTCGCCGGAGATGATCAGCTCGCGGGCGGCGGCGACGGCCGGAGCACTGCGGTAGTTGAAACCCACCGCGCCCTGGACGCCGGCCTTGGCGACGGCGCCCGCGACCGCGCGGGCGTCCGCGGCGGTGAGACCCACGGGCTTCTCGATCCAGATGTGCTTGCCCGCCTCGGCCATGGCGACGCCGATCTCGCGGTGCAGGAAGTTGGGCGCGGCGATACTCACCGCCTGCACCCGGGGGTCGGTGGCGACCTCGTGCCAGTCCCGGAGGGCCGTCGCGAAGCCGTAGCGGCCGGCGGCCTCCTCCGCGCGGCCGGGCACCTCGTCGGCCACCGCGACCAGTTCGGGCCTCAGGGACGGCTGCGGGAAGTGGTGCGGTACGCGGATGTAGGCCTGGGTGTGCACCCGTCCCATCCAGCCGAATCCGACGACGGCGACGCCGAGCGTACTCACCATGACTGCCCCTTTTTGGACCGTTCCAGACATACGCACCTCACACTGAAGGGCGTTTTCGCACTTGTCAATACCTTTGACAAGTGCACTCATGTTATGGAACGGTCCAGAAATGCGACCACCGACCATCCGCGATGTGGCCGAACGGGCCGGAGTGTCCAAGTCGCTGGTCTCCCTGGTCCTGCGCGGCTCCGACCAGGTGCGCCCGGAGAAGCGGCGGGCCGTGCTGGCCGCCGTCGAGGAACTGGGCTACCGGCCCAACGCCGCCGCCCGCAGCCTCAGCGAGCGGCGCACCCTCCCCCACTCTCGGCTGCGCTCGAGCGGGGAAACCCGCATGGTCGGCGTCCTGCTGAACGACATGCGCAACCCGTGGTTCGTGGAACTGCTCGACGGCCTCAACTCCCGGCTGCACGACTCCGGACTGGACACACTGCTGGCGGACGGACGCCTCAACCGGCGTCTCGGCGAGGACCTCACCCGCACCTTCACGGACCTGCGGGTCGACGGACTGATCGCCGTCGGCACGCTCCCGCCCTCCGAGGCCCTGCACAGGGCGGCGGCCCGGATCCCCACCGTCGTCGCCGGCGCCCGCGAGCCGGAACTGCCGGCCGTGGACATCGTCGCGGGCGACGACGAACTGGGCGCCCGTCTCGCCACCGAGCACCTCATCGCGCTCGGACACCGCCGTGTCGCCCACATCTCCGGGCAGGGGGTGGTCGGCGCACTGCGACGCCGTGGCTTCGAGACCGTCATGCGTGAGCACGGTCTCGCGGACACGGCCGTGGTGGAACAGGGCGACCTGACGGAGGAGGGCGGCTACCGGGCGACGGTGCGCCTCCTGAGCACCCGTGAACGCCCCACCGCGGTCTTCGTGTTCAACGACATAGCGTGCGTCGGTGCCCTGTCCGCGGCCGAGGAGCTGGGGCTCCGGGTACCGCGCGACCTCTCCCTCGTCGGATACGACAACACCTACCTCTCCCGCCTGCGGCACCTGTGGCTCACCACGGTGGACAACGGCAGCCACGACATCGGCCGTCGCGCCGCCCAGTGCCTGCTCGACCGCATCACCGACCCCACCCGCCCGGCGGAACTGCTGCTCACGGCCCCCTCGCTGGAGGTCAGGGGCACGACGGGGACACCGGGGTCGAGAACGGAGACCTGACGAGCCCCGCGGGCGAGGCGGTTGCGTGGTTACTTCGCCCCCTGGAGCGCGTCGCGTCCGGTCACGTTCTCCCCGGACTCAGGCCTCCCCGCCGCGGCGATCCACTTCGACGGCAGTTCGATGCGCGCGCCGTCCGCCGTGTGCCCCGTGGTGACCAGCGGAAGCGCCGTACCCGTCGTACGGGCCGTGCCCGCCGGCCTCGGGGAGGGCACCGGCGCGGGGCGGTGACATGTGCGGACACGGCCATGTGGTGGGCGACCCGCCGCCGACGGCCCGCGGCCGGCCGAGGAGCCCTGCCCCGCCCCTCAGTCCTCGTGCCCCACCTGCAGGTCCCGCTCCGTGCGGCCACCCCCGGCGACCTGCAACACCGTGGCCACCGGCGGATACCCCGCGGCGATCACGGTGTACTCCCCCGACGACAGATCGACAAAACGGAAGGTTCCGTCGGCCCCGGTCGTCAGCGTGTCGACGACGTTCCCCGCCGCGTCCAGCAGTGTCACCCGGGCGTCCTCGACCGGCCGCCCGTCTCCCGCCCGCACCGTGCCGCGCAGCACCGCGCCGCCCGCGAGTTCGACGTCCTGCCGGGTCTCGCGCGAGGCGTGCACGGTGACGGGCAGCGCGGCCGGGCGGAACGCGGGCGCGCTGGCGGCGAGGGTGTACTCGCCGGCCACCAGCTCGCTGATGACATATCCACCTTCACGCCCGCTGCGGGTGCTCGCGACCACCTCTCCGTGCACATTGGTGAGCGTGACCGCGGCGTCGCGTACGGGCGTGCCGTCGGCCGTGAGCACACTGCCCGCCAGCCGTCCCGCACCACCGAGCACGACGTCCAGTTCGACCGGGCGCTCGCTGACGGTCACCGAGACGGCCTGCGGCTGATGGCCGCCCGCCGCGGCGATCAGGACGTAGGTGCCGGCTCCGGGTGTGGACAGTGCGTACCGGCCGTCCTCGCCGCTCGCGCCGCGCCCGATCTGCACTCCCGCGACATCGATGAGGGTGAGCGCGGCGCGCGGCACGACGGTGCCGTCGGGGTGCTGGACCGTGCCGCAGACGGGCACTCCGGCGGCGTACGGCGAACGTGCCTGCGGAACCTGGGCCGCGGGCGGGCAGTCGGCGGGGGCGTTGTGGGACACCAGTGGTTTCTCCTTGAGGAAGAAGGCGATGAGCAGGCCGAGGACGATCACCGGCACGAGATAGAGGAAGATCCTCGGCATGGCGTCGGCATACGCGGCGATGTAGGCGTCGCGCAGCGCCGGCGGCAGTGCATGGACGAGTTGCGGGGTGATGGACTCGGGGTCGGGCAACCCGGCGCCGGCGCGCGCAGGAAGACGCTCCCGCAGCGCGTCGGAGAGCCGGTTGGCGAAGAGGGTGCCGAAGACGGCGGCGCCGACACTGCCGCCGATCTGCCGGAAGTAGTTGTTGGCGCTGGTCGCGGTGCCCAGGTCGGCGGGGCGCACGGAGTTCTGCACGGCGAGGATCAGGACCGGCATCACCATGCCGATACCGGTGCCGAGGACGGCCATCCAGATGCTGTACTGCCAGCGCGGTGTGCCGATCTCGAGCAGGGACAGCAGCCACATGCCGACGGCGGACAGGACGCTGCCGAGGAGCGGGAAGGCCTTGTAGCGGCCGGTGCGGCTGATGAGTTGTCCGCAGACGATCGAGGCGCCGACGATCCCGGCCATCATCGGCAGCATCAGCAGCCCGGACTCGGTGGCGCTCGCCCCGTCGACCATCTGCAGGAAGGTGGGCAGATAGCTGGCGGCACCGAACAGCGCGATGCCGACGACCAGCCCCACCAGAGCGGTGACATTGAAGACGGAGTCCCGGAACAGCCGCAGCGGGATGAGGGGTTCGACGGCGAACCTCTCGATGATCAGGAACAGGACGCTCGCAAGGGCAGCCCCGGCGCCGAGCGCCAGGATGACCCCGGAGCCCCAGGCGTACTCGGTACCGCCCCAACTGCTCAAGAGCACCAGGCAGGTCGAGGCGGCGGCCAGCAACAGCGTGCCGAGCACGTCGAGACGGGCCTTCGCGGTGGGCTTCGGCAACCTCAGCACGACGGCCACCACGGCCAGCGTGATCAGACCGAAGGGCACGTTGACGTAGAAGCACCAGCGCCAGGAGAGATGGTCGGTGAAGTAGCCGCCGAGGAGGGGGCCGGCCACGGACGCGAGGCCGAAGGCCGCGCCGATGATGCCCATGAAGCGGCCGCGTTCGCGTGGCGGCACGATGTCGGCCATGATCGCCTGCACGCCGATCATCAGACCGCCCGCGCCGATGCCCTGGACGGCACGGAAGGCGATCAGCTGGTCCATGGTCTGCGCCCGCCCCGCGAGCGCCGAGCCGATCACGAAGACACCGATCGCGAACTGGAAGACGCCCTTGCGGCCGAAGAGGTCGCCGCACTTGCCGTAGACCGGCAGTCCCACGGTGGAGGTGAGCAGGTACGCGGTGATCGCCCAGGACATCCGCTCCAGGCCGTGCAGCTCACCGACGATCTTCGGGAGCGCGGTGGCCACGATCATCTGGTCGAGGGCGGCGAGCAGCAGTGCGAGCATGAGCCCGACGAAGACCAGTCGCACCCGGCGCGGGCTGAGCTCCGCCGGGGGTCCGGTGAGAGCCTCGGCCGGAGCACGGGGCGCGTCCGGGACCACGGGCCGTACGACCCGCTCGCTGTCCACGTGCACCGCAGTCGTCCCGCCCACCTAACCGCTCCCCTCGTCGCGTCTGCGCCGCCCATTTCTCGCATTGCACGACAACTGGGATCAAGCGCGACGAGTCACCCGTGAGCTGCGCCGGGAACGGGTATCCGCCGGTCGGAAGCCCTACGGCGTACAACCGCGTCCATCGGAAAACCACCCGAAACGGTGAGCGTGGAAATCAGCCCGGCGGCCGGGGACATGCGCACCGGAGGCTCGGAATACGGGATCCGCGCCCCCGGAGCGCGCCGGGAGCCGTAGCGGGCGCTCACGCGTCGGCGCCGTGAGCGGCCGGCGTCCTCCCCGGTGTCACTTCTCCACTTCGGCGGCGAGCCTGTCGAGCACCACGTCGTAGATCCGGCCGAGGCCCTTGGGCGCGAAGGTCTTCTCGAAGAAGCCGCCGATGCCGCCCGCTCCCTTCCAGGTGGTGGTCACGACGACCCGGGAGCGGCCTTCGCCGGCCGGGGTGACCCGCCAGGTGGTGACCATGGAGGAGTTGCGGTCCTTCTCCACGAGTTCACCCTCGGTCGGCTCGGTGACCTCCAGAAGGCAGTCACGGACGCGTTTGCTGGTGGCCTGGAGCTTCCAGTGCACGAGGGTGCCCTCGCCGTCACCGCCCTCGCGCACCTCGTACTCGCTGAACTGCTCGGGCAGCAGCTTCGAGCGGGTGCCGCTGTAGTCGGCGACGGAGTCGAACACCGTCTCCGCGTCCGCCGCGATGATCCGCTCCGTCGTGGCCTCGACCTGCGCCATGACCTTCCTCTTCCTGTACGTGTGATGGGGGGCGTGCGCCATCCCATCACACCCGGGGCACGACACCTGACGGGACATCCGCTCCGGGGGTGCGCTCCCAGCCGACACCGCTCACCGGCCGCCAAGACCCTGCGGCAGAGCGAGACGTTCCTCGAAGAAGGCGAGGGCGCGCAGATGGTACGCACGCGCCGTCCAGCCCAGGCTGATGTTGTGGCCCGCGTCCGGTTGGTGCTCGACACGGACGACGGGTGCCGCGGTCAGCCGTCCGGCCAGGTCGGCGATGTCGCTCTCGCCGTGCAGCCACCATGCCTCGTGCTCGGCGAAGGTCAGCCGGACCGGCACCCGCACGCGCGGCGCGAGTTCATCGAACATGCCGGCCCAGCGGGCGACTTCGCCCGCCTCGCGGTCCGGCATGGGTGCCACCAGGGAGCCGATCGAGCGGAAGGTGTCCGGCGGATACAGCCGCAACGGACCCCAGTTGCGTTGCCGGTCCGCACCGGTCGGCATCCGCAGCAGGCCGACCGCTCCCGGGTCGTAGCGGTGGCCGCAGCCGGACACGTCCAGGGCGAGCAGGCCGGTCCCGCGCGCAGCCGTCACCAGGGCGAGTTTGCCACCGTAGGAGTGCGCCAGCAGGAAGCAGCCGGCTCCCGTGGCGTACCGCTCGGCGAACCGCTCCATGGCCGCCTCCAGCACCTCGGCCTGCTCGGCGAGGGTCTGTCCGCCGGGGAGCCGGCCCGTGGACAGCCCGTAACCGGGGCGGTCCACCGCCAGCACCGTGAAGCCCAGGCGCGCGCCGAGCGTGAGCAGGGACAGGTCGGGATGGGCCTGCCCGTCGAAGTATCCGGCCGACATACCGCCGCCGTGCAGGGCGACCACGGTGGCCCGCGGGCGCCCGTCCGGCGGCTCGGCGAGCAGGCAGGACAGGGTGACACCCCCGGCCTCCAGGGTCAGGCGGCGCACGCCCGTGGACAGGGGCTGCGGCGGTTTCGACTGCTCCACCACTCTGCTGTGTCGCATACACCCTTTATGTCCCAACCGTCGACGTGAGCGCGTCGGACGCGCCGACCCCCGGCCTCCCGAGCACACCGCTCGGAGCACAGGCGGTACGAACGAGGAGGCGGAAGCGAGGTGGACGAGGAGATGCAGGCCAGGGGCGGCACTCCGCAAAATCGAACGGGTAGCCGAATCCACATCGCGATCAAGGGAACAGGTGTTCTATTCTGTGCCCAGTGCTACCGAGGAGGCGCCCATGCGCTGGGATCATCTGGCCGAGAACCCCACCGCGGCCCGCAACGCCGCACTGTTCGACGCGGACGCGGTGACCACCCGCACCTTCGACACGCCGGAGTTCCGCGGCATCACCTTCCACGAGGTCAGAGCCCGCTCGATCGTGAACCGGGTACCGGGCGCCTCCCGTATGCCCTTCGAATGGACGGTCAACCCCTATCGGGGCTGCACGCACGCGTGCGTCTACTGCTTCGCGCGCAAGACGCACAGCTATCTGGACCTCGACACGGGGCTCGGCTTCGACTCCCAGATCGTGGTGAAGGTCAACGCGCCGGAACTGCTGCGTTCCCACCTCGGCTCCCGACGCTGGCACGGCGAGCACATCGCGATGGGCACCAATGTCGACTGCTACCAGCGGGCGGAGGGCCGCTACCGGCTAATGCCGGGTATCATCTCGGCCCTGCGCGACCGCGCGAACCCGTTCTCGATCCTCACCAAGGGCACGTTGATCCTGCGCGACCTCGAGCTGCTGAAGCAGGCCACGCAGGTCACGGACGTCGGCATCTCCGTCTCCGTCGGCTTCGTCGACCACGACCTGTGGCGCACCGTCGAGCCGGGCACCCCGGCGCCGGAGCGCCGTCTGGACGTCGTGCGCACCCTGACCGAACACGGCATCGGATGCGGTGTCCTGATGGCCCCCGTGATCCCGTTCCTGGGCGACCACCCAGCCCAACTACGCGCCACAGTACGGGCGATCGCCGCCGCCGGAGCGACTTCGGTGACCCCGTTGGTGCTGCATCTGCGCCCGGGAGCCCGGGAGTGGTTCATGGCCTGGCTGCAGCAACGGCACCCCTATCTCGTACGCCGCTACGAACGGCTGTACGCGGAGGGTGCATACGCGCCGAAGTGGTACCAGCGCCGGATCACCCGTCAGGTGCACGAACTGGCCCAGGAGTACGGCATGGGCCCGGCACGCCCGGGGATGCCACGCAGGATCAGGCAGCCCGAACCGCTGACGCCGGAACCCGTGGTGCAGGCCGGGCCCACCCAGCTGTCGCTCATCTGACTTCCACCTCCCGTACGCCGCAGACGTCCGGTCACATCCACAGGACGTGCAGCGACACGGCTTCTGACGGTATTTCAGACGCAAGCGAGCGCATCACGCGGCCCAATCGGGTCAAGTCTTGCGCCATCGCGTTCTTCCAGGCGGGCAATCCGGGACGATGCGGCAGGGACCAGGCATCCGTGGTCCGACCCCCTCCGTCCTGGGAGGCCTGACATGAGACAACGCGCAGCCGTGCTGTGCGGCGCCGCCGTCGTGGTGGCCGGGATGCTCACCGCCGTCCCGGCCGGCGCCAGCGCATCGCCCACGGCGGACACCGTGCAACCGGCGCGACCGACCTGGCAGAAATGCGGCTCCACCAAGTATCCGGCGCTCCAGTGCGCGTCCGTGACGGTGCCACTCGACTACGCGAACCCGGGTGGACGGCAGATCACGCTGGCGCTGTCCCGGGTCCCGCACACCGCGAAGACCTATCAGGGGCCGCTGCTGGTCAACCCGGGCGGGCCCGGCGGCAGCGGTCTGGGGCTCGCCGGATACGTCGCGTCCGCGCTGCCCAAGGCGGTGGCGGCACAGTACGACGTGATCGGTTTCGACCCGCGGGGCGTGGGCAAGAGCAAGCCCGCTCTGAACTGCAGGCCCGGACACTTCGCCCCCGTCCGCCCGGACTCGGTGCCCCGCCTGCCGTCCCTGGAGAGGGCCAATCTGTCGCGCGTCGCCGCGTTCGCCGAGGCGTGCGCCACCAAGTACGCGAGCGTGCTGCCGTACATCGACACGATCAGCGCCGTGCGCGACATGGACGCGATCCGGCAGGCGCTCGGCGCCCCGAAGCTCAACTACTACAGCTACTCGTACGGTACCTACCTGGGCGCCGTCTACGCGAAGCTGTTCCCGCAACGGGTACGCCGACTGGTGCTCGACTCCGTCGTCGACCCCACGGGTGTCTGGTACGAGGACAACATCCAGCAGGACTACGCCTTCAACGACCGGCACCGGGCGTTCCTGGCCTGGGTCGCCGAGCACGACGCCACGTACAAGCTCGGCACCGCCCCTGCCGTGGTCGAGGTGAAGTGGTACGCGATGCGGGCGGCGCTGGCCAGGAATCCGGCCGCGAAGACGGTGGGCGCGTCCGAGTTGGAGGACACCTACATCCCCGGCGGCTACTACAACGGCCGCTGGCCCCGCCTCGCCGAGGCGTTCGCCGCGTATGTGAACAACGGGAACTCCGGCCCTCTCGTGGCGGCGTACAAGGACATCGGCGCGGTCGACGCCTCGGGAGAGAACGGCTACAGCATCTACGCCGCGGTGCAGTGCCGTGACACCTCCTGGCCGCGTGACTGGGCCCAGTGGCGCAAGGACAACTGGGCGGTGTACGCGAAGGCGCCTTTCATGGTCTGGAGCAACGCCTGGTACAACGCGCCGTGCGCCTTCTGGCCCACGTCCTCGCTGCGGCCGGTCGATGTGTCGAACAACGCCCTGCCCCCGGCGCTGCTGTTCCAGGCGACCGACGACGCCGCCACCCCGTACCAGGGCGGTGTGACGGTCCATCATCTGCTGCGCGGCTCCAGCCTCGTGGTGGAGCAGGGCGGAGGCAACCACGGCATCTCGCTGAGCGGGAACGCCTGCCTGGACAAGTACCTGGCCGCGTATCTGGACAAGGGCACGGTCCCGCGCGGCGGAAGCGACATCGACGCGGTGTGCCCGAAACTGCCCGACCCCACGCCGGCGAAGACCAAGGCGGCCTCGGCCGAGGGCCGCGGCGCGACGTTGCACGGTCTGCTCGGTCCCCGCGGCTGAACGACCCGTCCGGCCCGTCGGGGGCGCTGTCACACCGGTGGTCCACCATGTACCCATGAGTGAGCCGACCAGGATTCCCGCCCCCGACGGGGTCGCCCCCGCCACCGCCTACACACACGTCGTCATGGGCACGGGCCGCTTCGTCGCGGTCTCCGGCCAGCTCGCCCTGGACAAGGACGGACGTGTCGTCGGCGAGGGCGACCCCGCCGCACAGGCCCGGCAGGTCTTCGAGAATCTGCGCCGCTGTCTCGCCGCGGCGGGGGCCACCTTCGACGACGTCGTCAAACTGACCTTCTTCGTCACGGACATGACGTACATGCAGGCAATCCGCGTGGCCCGTGCCGAGCACATACCCGACGACCGGCTGCCGGCCGCGTCGGCGGTGCAGGTGGCGGCGCTCGTGCGCCCGGAGTTCCTGATGGAAATCGAGGCATACGCGGTGGTGGGCGGATGATGCGAGGAGCGTCCCCACCGGCTCCTGCCCAAGATCCCGCCATGGACCGTCAGCCGCCGCACATCCGCCCGATGACCCTGGCCGACTGCGGCCGAATCTCGGAGATCCGCATCCGAGGCTGGCAGAGCGCCTACCGGGGGCTCATGCCGCAGCCGTACCTCGACGCCCTCAGCGTCTCCGAGGACGCCGAGCGGCGGCGCGCGCGCTTCCGTGACGGTGACGACCGTGTGGTGAACCTGGTTGCCGAACAGGACGGCGAGATCGTCGGCTGGGCGGCGCACGGCCCGTACCGTGACGGCGAAGTGCGCACCAGCGACGCCGAGTTGTACGCGATCTACATCGACCCCACCCACCTCGGGAACGGGATCGGACAGGCGCTGCTGGAGAAGTCGGTGAGCCAGTGTGCGCCCGTGCACGCACGCATGTTCCTGTGGGTCCTCAAGGACAACGCGCGCGCCCGGCGGTTCTACGAGCGTGCGGGCTTCCGCGCGGACGGCGCCGAGGAGCCGTTCGACGCGGGCGGCGTCGCCGTGCCCGAGGTGCGGTACGTGCAGGACCTGACCCGCTGAGAGCTCACCGGGGCTCGGGAATCCGTGCCAGCGCGCGCACCGCGGCCTCCGCGAGCGCCGGGTGCGCGAGGGCCTCGTTGAGCACGGGTCTGGCCCGTTCGTCTCCGAGCGCCCCGAGTCCCTCCACACAGGCGAGCGCCACTCTCCGGTACGGATCGTGCGGCCGCAGTCTGCGTTGAAGGGTGGTGATCAACGCGGGTACGGCCTCGGGGGCGCGCAGCTCGACGAGCAGGCGGACGGGGTGAAGGGCGTAGGCGACGCGGAGTTCGTTCGTGGCAAGGGCGGCCGCGGCCCGGGCGGTGCGCGGATCGCCGAGCCGGGCCAGAGCGTACGCGGCCGACGCACAGCGGTGCGGATCGCGGTGGTTGAGCAGCAGCACCAGCGTCTCGAACGCCCGCCGGTCCCCCGCCACCCCCAGCCGGAAGGCGGCCGCCTCCCTGGCCCACAGCGGCTGCCCGGCCTCCGTCAGCACATGGGCCAGCTCGCCGAGGTCGCCGGTCGCCACCAGCCGCTCGTACACCGAGGAGCCCCCGGACTCGGCCCGTAAACGCTCCGTGAGCAATCGCAACGCTTCGTCCATGGCGCCGAGACTAGGGGCCCGTGCCGGACGCGGGGACTACATCACAAACATGAGGACTGGCGCGCTCGTTACCCGCGGGTTAAGCTCAATCGAGCGAGTTACCCACTCGCTCTGACTTGTGGCGGCCTGGTGACGCAGCCGTCGCGAGGGGCACCTTCCACTCCCTCAAGGCAGTGGGGGCGCCGGTCGGTTCGGTACATCGCGTACCTCAGTACGACCCGGCTCCGGGACAGGGCCGGTCGGATCACCGTTCGACGGATGTGTACATCCGCGGACGTACACCGGGCGTGTGCGCTCGTCAGCCCGGCAGACACCCGCATCCTCCGCGTCCTGTGCGCCCGTCGGCGCAACCGGACGCGCTCCCAGTCGTCACCTCATTTCTCTGGAGTCCGCGATGGCCGCTCCCCTCTCCGACACCCCTCTGTCCCCGCTCAAGACCATTGCCGTCGTCGGCCTCGGCACCATGGGCACCGGCATCGCCGAGGTGCTGACCCGGGCCGGCCGCGAGGTCGTCGGCATCGACATCGACGAGGCCGCGGCCGGCAGGGCCGTCGCCGCCCTGGACGCCGCCACCGCCCGCGCCGTCGACCGGGGGCGCCTGACCGAACAGGAGCGCGACAACGCCCTCGCCCGATTCCGCACCTTCACGGACCTGCAGGCCGCGTCGGACGCCGATCTGGTCATCGAGGTGGTCCCGGAGTCGTACGAGATCAAGCAGCAGGTCTTCCGCGCCCTCGACACCATCGTGCGCCCGGACACCGTCCTCGCCACCGGCACCAACGCCCTCTCCGTCACCCGGCTCGCGGCCGACTCGGCCCACCCCGAGCGGGTCCTCGGGCTGCACTTCTTCAATCCGGCGCCGGCCATGAAGCTGGTCGAGGTGGTCTCGTCCGTGCTGACCGCGCCCGCGGCCGTCG
The DNA here is from genome assembly GCF_036281785.1 of Streptomyces chiangmaiensis. NCBI lineage: Bacteria > Bacillati > Actinomycetota > Actinomycetes > Kitasatosporales > Streptomycetaceae > Streptomyces > Streptomyces chiangmaiensis. The sequence goes on from NZ_JAYWVC010000017.1 coordinate 77,626, forward strand.
CCACCGTCACCAATCTCGCCCTCGACCTGGGCAAGGAGCCCGTCGCGGTGGGCGACCGCCCCGGATTCGTCGCCGACGGGCTGCTGTTCGGCTACCTCAACCAGGCCGCCGCGATGTACGAGTCGAAGTACGCCTCGCGCGAGGACATCGACGCCGCGATGAAGCTGGGCTGCGGGCTGCCCATGGGGCCGCTCGCCCTGCTCGACCTGATCGGCATCGACACCGCCCGCACGGTCCTGGAGGCCATGTACACCGCCTCCCACGACCGGCTGCACGCGCCCGCGCCGGTCCTCAAGCAGCTCAGCGAGGCGGGTCTGACCGGCCGCAAGTCGGGGCGCGGCTTCTACACCTACGAGGCGCCCGGCAGACCGACCGTCGTGCGCGACGCGCTGACGCCGCTGGAGGGCGCCAGCCTGGTCCCCGGCCGTTCCGTTCGTTCGGTCGGCGTCGCCGGTTCCGGCACCATGGCGTCCGGCATCGCCGAGGTCTTCGCCAAGGCCGGGTACGAGGTCGTCCTCGCCGCCCGCACCGAGGAGAAGGCCCAGGCCGCCAAGGCCCGGATCGGCAAGTCGCTCGCGCGCTCGGTCGACAAGGGCCGGATGACGACGGAGGCGGCCGCCCAGACGCTGGACCGGGTCCGGCCGACGGGCACCTACGACGACTTCGCCGACGTCGACCTGGCCCTGGAGGCCGTGGCCGAGGACCTGGAGATCAAGCGGCAGCTCTTCGCCACCTTCGACAAGGTCTGCAAGTCCGGCGCGATCCTCGCCACCACCACCTCCTCGCTGCCGGTCGTCGCCTGCGCCCGCGCCACCTCGCGCCCGCAGGACGTGATCGGCATGCACTTCTTCAACCCGGCTCCGGCCATGAAGCTGGTCGAGGTGGTCCGGACGGTGCTGACCGCGGACGACGTGCACGCGACGGTCCGTGAGTTGTGCACGTCGGTCAGGAAGCACCCGGTCGACTGCGGCGACCGCGCCGGGTTCATCGTGAACGCCCTGCTGTTCCCGTACCTCAACAACGCGGTCAAGATGGTGCAGGAGCACTATGCGTCCCTGGACGACGTCGACGCGGCGATGAAGCTGGGCGGCGGCTACCCGATGGGTCCGTTCGAACTGCTCGACGTCGTCGGTCTGGACGTATCCCTGGCCATCGAGAAGGTGCTGCACCGGGAGTTCCGCGACCCGGGTCTGGCCCCCGCGCCGCTCCTGGAACACCTGGTGGCCGCGGGCTGCCTCGGCCGCAAGACGGGCCGCGGCTTCCGCGAATATGCCAAGCGCTGACCGGCGCGGCGACCGGCTCCCCGGCGCCGCCGACTGGGGCGGACTGCTCGATCCGGCAGGCGACCCCCCGCCCCCGCGGGGCGGGGGTGGCCCGGGACATGCGCACCATCCTGCGGACATGCAGTACGTTCGGGTCATGTCCCAGCCCGCCAAATCCTCACGTACACCAGCCGCGACCGACCCGCCCGAGAGCGCCGCAGGCAGTCGCGCCGCCGCCCAGCGGCTCAAGATGCGCCGGGAACTGGCGGCCGCGGCGATGGAGCTGTTCGCCACGAAAGGCTACGAGGCGACCACCGTCGACGAGATCGCGGCGGCCGCCGGGGTCGCCCGGCGCACGTTCTTCCGCCACTTCCGCTCCAAGGAAGAGGCGATCTTCCCGGACCACGACGACACCCTGGTACGGGCCGAGGCGGTGCTCAATGCCGCTCCCGCGCACGAGCATCCGCTGGACACCGTGTGCCGCGGCATCAAAGAAGTCATGAGGATGTACGCGGCCCGGCCGGAGATCTCGGTCCAGCGCTACAAGCTGACGCGCGAGGTGCCGACCCTGCGCGAGGCGGAGATCGCCTCGGTCGCCCGCTACGAGCGGCTCTTCACCCGCTATCTGCTCGGCCACTTCGACGAACACGCGCACGACGACGACGCGAACGACGATCCGCTGCTCGCTGAGGTCGCCGCCTCCGCGGTCGTCACCGCGCACAACCACGTCCTGCGGCGCTGGCTCAGGGCCGGAGGCCAGGGCGATGTCGAGGCCCAGCTCGACCACGCCTTCGCGATCGTACGGAGGACCTTCGGCACGGGTATCGGAGCCGGGCGCGGGGCCGCGCCCCGGACCGCGCCGGCCGCCGTGACCACCCAGGGCGAGGTGCTGGTGACGGTCGCCAGGACCGACATGCCCCTGGACGAGGTCATGCGCACTATCGAGCAGGCGCTCAAGGAACGCTCCTAGGTTCACCCGTTCGGACCTATCGCTGCGGGCCGGCGGCGGCACTGAGTGCCGCCGCCGGCCCGCTTCCGTTGCGCCCACCCATCGGCGACCTTTGATCGATCATCGCTCATCTGTTACGTAAAGATTTCATCTGAGAGCAATATCTGGCACCCAGTGCCTTGCGGGGTGACACGGCGTGCCATACGTTGTTCATGTCCGGGCGGCCGGCGTGCAGAGACCATGCGCACGCCGGCTGTCCCCGCAAGCCTCCCTCGGGCGAGCGCGCCCGGACGCCTGCGTCACAGGCAACCTCCCGCGCCACAAAGCGCTGCCAGAGCACCACTGAGCCGAACCGACGGCACCCCTCACACCAGCAGCACACCGACGTGACCCTCAGCGTCTCCCCTCAAGACGCCATTCGCCGGAGGCAACACCGTGAAGGACATCCTGGACGCGATTCAGTCGGGGACGGCCACGGCCGCCGATCTCGCCGCTCTTCCGCTCCCCGAGTCGTACCGCGCGGTCACCGTGCACAAGGACGAGACGGAGATATTCGCCGGGCTCACCACCCGCGACAAGGACCCCCGCAAGTCCCTGCACATCGACGACGTGCCGCTGCCCGAACTCGGCCCGGGCGAGGCCCTCGTGGCCGTCATGGCCTCCTCGGTCAACTACAACTCGGTGTGGACCTCGATCTTCGAGCCGCTGCCGACCTTCGGATTCCTGGAGCGCTACGGCACGCTCTCCGAGCTCACCAAGCGCCACGACCTGCCGTACCACATCATCGGCTCCGACCTCGCGGGCGTGGTCCTGCGCACCGGCCCGGGCGTCAACGCCTGGCAGCCGGGCGACGAGGTCGTCGCGCACTGCCTCTCCGTGGAGCTGGAGTCCTCCGACGGCCACAACGACACGATGCTCGACCCCGAGCAACGCATCTGGGGCTTCGAGACCAACTTCGGTGGTCTGGCGGAGATCGCGCTCGTCAAGTCCAACCAGCTGATGCCGAAGCCCGGCCACCTCAGCTGGGAGGAGGCCGCCGCCCCGGGCCTGGTCAACTCCACCGCCTACCGCCAACTCGTCTCCCGCAACGGCGCCCAGATGAAGCAGGGCGACAACGTGCTGATCTGGGGCGCGAGCGGCGGGCTCGGCTCGTACGCCACCCAGTTCGCGCTCGCCGGCGGCGCCAACCCCATCTGTGTCGTCTCCTCGCCCGCCAAGGCGGAGGTCTGCCGCTCCATGGGTGCCGGGGCGATCATCGACCGCACCGCCGAGGACTACAAGTTCTGGAAGGACGAGCACACCCAGGACCCCAAGGAGTGGAAGCGCTTCGGCAAGCGCATCCGCGAGCTGACCGGCGGCGAGGACGTCGACATCGTCTTCGAGCACCCCGGCCGCGAGACCTTCGGCGCCTCGGTCTACGTCACCCGCAAGGGCGGCACGATCGTCACCTGCGCCTCCACCTCGGGCTACCACCACGAGTACGACAACCGCTACCTGTGGATGTCCCTGAAGCGGATCATCGGCTCGCACTTCGCCAACTATCGCGAGGCCTGGGAGGCCAACCGGCTCATCGCGAAGGGCAAGATCCATCCGACGCTGTCGAAGGTGTACCCGCTGGAGGAGACCGGTCAGGCCGCCCACGACGTCCACCGCAACCTCCACCAGGGCAAGGTCGGCGTGCTGTGCCTGGCCCCCGAGGAGGGCCTGGGCGTGCGCGACGAGGAGATGCGCGCCGAGCACCTCGACGCCATCAACCGCTTCCGGAACATCTGAGAGGCGTATATGAGCGAGCGTCAGCCGCAGGCGCAAAAAGACAGGGACCGGCCGTGGCTCATGCGTACATACGCCGGCCACTCCACGGCCGAGGCGTCCAACGAGCTGTACCGGCGCAACCTCGCCAAGGGCCAGACAGGTCTGTCAGTGGCGTTCGACCTGCCGACGCAGACCGGATACGACTCCGACCACGTCCTCGCCCGTGGCGAGGTCGGCCGGGTCGGCGTGCCGGTCGCGCACCTCGGTGACATGCGCCGGCTGTTCCAGGACATACCCCTGGAGCAGATGAACACCTCGATGACCATCAATGCCACGGCCATGTGGCTGCTGGCGCTCTATCAGGTCGTCGCAGAGGAGCAGGGCGCCGACATCGCCAAGCTTCAGGGCACGACCCAGAACGACATCGTCAAGGAGTACCTGTCGCGCGGCACGCACGTCTTCCCGCCGGGGCCCTCGCTCCGGCTGACGACGGACATGATCGCGTACACGGTCTCCCACATCCCCAAGTGGAACCCCATCAACATCTGCAGCTACCACCTGCAGGAGGCGGGCGCCACACCGGTGCAGGAGATCGCGTACGCGATGTCGACGGCGATCGCCGTCCTCGACGCGGTGCGCGACAGCGGCCAGGTGCCGCAGGAACGCATGGGCGATGTCGTCGGCCGGATCTCCTTCTTCGTGAACGCCGGCGTCCGCTTCATCGAGGAGATGTGCAAGATGCGGGCGTTCGGCCGGATCTGGGACAAGATCACGCGCGAGCGGTACGGCATCGAGGACCCCAGGCACCGACGCTTCCGCTACGGCGTCCAGGTCAACTCCCTCGGGCTGACGGAGGCCCAGCCGGAGAACAACGTCCAGCGGATCGTGCTCGAGATGCTGGCCGTGACCCTCTCCAAGGACGCACGCGCGCGTGCCGTGCAGCTCCCGGCCTGGAACGAGGCGCTGGGGCTGCCCCGGCCCTGGGACCAGCAGTGGTCGCTGCGCATCCAGCAGGTGCTCGCGCACGAGAGCGACCTGCTCGAGTACGACGACATCTTCGAGGGCTCGAAGGTCATCGAGGTCGAGGTGAGCCGGCTGGTCGAGGAGTCGCTCGCGGAGATCGAGCGGATCCAGGAGATGGGCGGCGCCATGGCCGCCGTCGAATCGGGCTACCTCAAGTCGCGGCTCGTCGCCTCGCACGCGGAGCGCCGGGCCCGTATCGAGTCCGGCGCGGAGAAGATCGTCGGCGTCAACATCTTCGAGACGACCGAGCCCAACCCGCTCACCGCCGATCTGGACACCGCGATCCAGACGGTCGACCCGGAGGTCGAGGCGCGCGTCATCACCTCGCTCCAGCACTGGCGCGACACCCGCTACCAGCCGCCGTTCAACCATCCGCGGCCCTGCAAGGCGCTGGAGCGGCTGAAAGAGGCCGCCAAGGGCACCGACAACCTCATGGAGGCCACCCTGGAGTGCGCCCGCGCCGGGGTCACCACCGGCGAGTGGGCCGGGGCCCTGCGCGAGGTGTTCGGCGAGTTCCGCGCGCCGACGGGTGTGTCCTCCGCGCCGGTCGCGGTGGCCGCCGAGGAGGGCACGGCGCTGGCCCGGGTGCGCCACAAGGTGGATCTGACGGCCCGGGACCTCGGTGTCGGCAAGCTCCGCTTCCTGGTGGGCAAGCCGGGCCTGGACGGGCACTCCAACGGCGCCGAGCAGATCGCCGTGCGGGCCCGGGACGCCGGGTTCGAGGTGGTCTACCAGGGCATCCGGCTGACGCCCGAACAGATCGTGGACGCGGCCCTCGCGGAGGACGTGCACGCGGTCGGCCTGTCCATCCTGTCCGGTTCGCACGCGCAGCTGGTGCCGGACGTACTGGAGCGGCTGCGCGCGGCCGGCGCCACCGACATTCCGGTCATCGCCGGCGGGATTATCCCGAACGGTGACGCGGAGCAGTTGAGGGCTGCTGGGGTGGCCGCCGTCTTCACGCCGAAGGACTTCGATATCACCGGGATCATCGGCCGTATCGTCGACGAGATCCGTACAGCGAACAAGCTCGACCCCCTGGAGGTCCCCGCATGACGTCCCCTGTCAACCGGCTTCGCCCGCGGCGCTCGTGCCTGGCCGTGCCGGGCTCGAGCCCCCGCTTCCTGGAGAAGGCGCAGGGCCTGCCCGCCGACCAGGTCTTCCTGGACCTGGAGGACGCGTGCGCGCCGCTGGCCAAGCCCGAGGCGCGGCACACCATCGTCAAGTTCCTGAACGAGGGCGACTGGACGGGCAAGACGCGGGTCGTGCGCGTCAACGACTGGACGACCCAGTGGACGTACCGCGACGTGGTGACGGTGGTCGAGGGCGCGGGCCCGAACCTGGACTGCATCATGCTGCCGAAGGTCCAGGACGCCCAGCAGATCGTGGCGCTGGACCTGCTCCTGACCCAGATCGAGAAGACCATGGGCTTGGAGGTGGGCCGTATCGGCATCGAGGCGCAGATCGAGAACGCCCAGGGTCTGAACAACGTCAACGAGATCGCGCGGGCCTGCCCGCGTATCGAGACGATCATCTTCGGCCCGGCCGACTTCATGGCGTCGATCAACATGAAGTCGCTGGTCGTGGGCGAGCAACCGCCCGGCTACCCGGCGGACGCCTACCACTACATCCTGATGAAGATCCTGATGGCCGCCCGCGCCAACAACCTCCAGGCGATCGACGGCCCCTACCTGCAGATCCGCAACGTCGACGGCTTCCGCGAGGTGGCGGTGCGTGCCGCCGCGCTCGGCTTCGACGGCAAGTGGGTGCTGCACCCAGGTCAGGTGGAAGCCGCCAACGAGGTGTTCTCGCCGTCCCAGGAGGACTACGACCACGCTGAGCTGATCCTGGACGCGTACGACTACTACACGTCCGAGGCGGGCGGCAAGAAGGGCTCCGCGATGCTCGGCGACGAGATGATCGACGAGGCCAGCCGCAAGATGGCCCTGGTCATCGCGGGTAAGGGACGCGCCGCCGGCATGCAGCGCACCAGCAAGTTCGAGATCCCGGAGGCCTGAGCGCCATGCAGTTCGGACGCACCTACGAGGAGTTCGAGGTCGGGGCGACGTACAAGCACTGGCCGGGCAAGACGGTCACCGAGTACGACGACCACCTCTTCTGCCTGCTCACCATGAACCACCACCCGCTCCACATGGACACCAACTATGCGCAGAAGTCGACGGACTTCGGCCAGAACGTCGTGGTGGGCAACTACGTCTACTCGCTGCTGCTCGGCATGTCCGTCCCGGACATCTCCGGCAAGGCGATCGCCAACCTCGAGATCGAGTCGCTCAAACACGTGGCACCGACGTTCCACGGGGACACGATCTACGGTGAGACGACCGTGCTCGACAAGTGGCCCTCGAAGTCGAAGAACGACCGCGGCATCGTCCACGTCGAGACCAGGGGATACAAGCAGGACGGCACGCTGGTGTGCACCTTCCGCCGCAAGGTGATGGTCCCCACCCAGACGTACATCAAGGAGCGCGGCGGCGAGCAGCCCGGCCGCCCGCCCGTCTGCCACCACCACCCTCAAACGACGCCCCTGCGGGGCGACACCCCTGGTACGGAGCTGAAGGAGCAGGAGAGGTAGAGATGAGCCGTCTCGCCCAGACCCACGGTCTCACGGACGTCCAGCAGGAGATCATCT
>NZ_JAYWVC010000170.1:0-17283 GCF_036281785.1 Streptomyces chiangmaiensis
TGGTGCGGGTCCTTCTCGTGGATCGGTCCTGTACGGGTGCGCTCGGGGATGGTCGAGCACACTTCACCGTACGTCGCCGCCGGCGCGCGTCGCTCGTCGAAGGGCCCTGGGACGACGTCGCATCCACCGGCTCCCGCGCCCCCCGCGCGCTCCTACGTGGCGGGCTCCTCGGCGACCGGCGCCGCCGCGAGGGGCGTCGTCGCCACGGGCTGCCAACCCGGCCCTCGGAACACCCGTCCGGCCCGCTCGCCCCAGCTGCTCGCCGCCCTGAAGTCCCGGGCGATGGCCACGTACTCGTGGGTGGCGACCGTCAGCGGGTTGTAGGTGCCGATGTTCTTCGTCAGCCCGTACAGGGGCCGGACGGTCTCGGCGACGAACGACCCGAACAACCGGTCCCAGAGGATCAGGATGCCGCCGAAGTTGCGGTCCAGGTAGCCGCCCTGGGACGCGTGGTGCACACGGTGGTGCGACGGCGTGTTGAGGACGAACTCGAACCACCGGGGCATCTTGTCGATCCGCTCGGTGTGGATCCAGAACTGATAGACGAGGTTCACCGAGGAGCAGAACGCCAGCGCGGCCGGATGTACGCCCGCGGCGACCAGGGGGACATAGAAGGGCCAGGAGGTGACCGACGTCCAGGGCTGACGCAGCGCGGTGGTGAGGTTGAACTTCCGGCTGGAGTGGTGGACGACGTGACACGCCCACAGGATCCGGATGACGTGGTGACCGCGATGGGACCAGTAGTAGAAGAAGTCCTGCGCGAGGAGCATGAGCGGCACGGTCCACCACAGAAGGGGAACACGCAGGGGCGTGAGTGCGTAGACCGCCGAGTAGATCGCGACGATCGGTATCTTCCACAAGAAGTCGAAGAAGAGGCTGCCGAACCCCATACCGACGCTGGTCGCCGCGTCCTTGGCGTCGTAACCTTCCGCGTCCTCGTCGGGATGGATGCGTACGCTCACCATCTCGATCGCGGCGAGCAGCACAAAGGCGGGTATCGACCACAGCACGACATCGGGCAGGTTCGGCATGGGTGCACCGTAGAACCGCGCGTCGGTCACGGCCAGGGGCTGTTACCGACACGTATTGCCGGCAGTATGCGCGTGCCCGGTTGGTGATCCCCGGCAACGAGCCGAGCAGGACCGGATCGTGAGCGCCGGCCTCCTCCGCTCCGGACGCGTCACGTTCTCGGCTCGGTGCCCCTCACACCCCCACCGCCCCCAACAATGTCCCGGCGGCATAGGTGACCCCCATGGCCAGCGCCCCGCCCAGCACGTTCCGCACCACCGCCCGCACCGGTCCGGCCGCTCCCAGGCGGGCGCTGGTCCAGCCGGTGACGACCAGGGCCGCCAGGACGGACAGCACCGTCACCGGAAGACGCAGGGAGGCGCGAGGGAGCACGATGGCCAGCAGCGGCAGCAGTGCGCCCACCGTGAACGCCAGGAAGCTCGCCGACGCCGCGTGCCAGGGATTGGTCAGTTCGTCGGGTTCGATGCCGAGTTCCACCCGAGCGTGGGCGCGCAGCGCGTCCCGCGCCGTCAGCTGGACCGCCGCCTCGCGAGCCACCTCCCGGGACAGCCCGCGGTCCTCCAGCAGCTCCGTCAGCTCCGCCAGTTCGGCCTCCGGCTGCTCCCGCAGCTCCCGCCGCTCCATGGCCAGCGCCGCCTTCTCCGAGTCCCGTTGAGTCGACACCGACACGTACTCGCCCGCCGCCATCGACATCGACCCGGCCAGCAGCCCGGCCAGACCCGCCGTCAGAAGGGTCGAGCGGGCCGTCGTCGCGCCCGCCACGCCGACCACGAGCCCCGCGGTGGAGACGATGCCGTCGTTCGCGCCGAGGACCGCGGCCCGCAGCCAGTTCAGTCGAGAGCCGAGGGGGCCTGCATGGGCCTCGTCGTGCGTGGGTTCCATCACACCGGGAGGATGGCACCTCGACCACGGTCGGCGCCGCACCGACCCTCCCCGCGCGAACTGCGGGCTCGCCGTCTCCGCCTGAGACCGTGGCAGAGGTGCGGCGACCACCGCGACCGACGGGCCCATCCCCTCGCGACGGTCCGCGTACGAGCACCTGACGGAAGGGACGCTCCTGCCCGTCCGTCAGGTGCTTGTACGCGAGGCGCACGCGACGGGGCATGGACGACGACTTGCGCCCCGGCGAACTCGCTCGGCAGCACACGGCGTTGCGTGCGCCCCCGCGCGAGGGCGGCGCGCACCGGTTGCTGGGCGCGGGCACTCGCGGCACTGTCAGTCGCGGCCCGTATCCTCAGTGACCATGCTCGAAGACCGTACGACCACAGCGTTCCCGGCCCCTTGGCCGGCCGCGTATCCCGAGGGGTACGCGGTCGTGGACGTGGAGACCACCGGCCTGGCCCGGCACGACCGGATCATTTCGGCCGCCGTCTACCGGGTGGACGCGCGCGGTGAGGTCGAGGACCACTGGTACACACTGGTCAATCCGGAGCGCGACCCGGGCCCCGTGTGGATCCACGGCCTGACGAGCGAAGCGCTCGAAGGGGCGCCGCTTTTCCAGGACATCGCGGAGGAGTTCTCCGCCCGGCTCGCCGGCCGGGTCCTCGTCGCGCACAACGCGGTCTTCGACTGGTCGATGATCGCCCGGGAGTACGCGCGCGCGGAGCGCGAGGCACCGGTCCGTCAGCGGCTATGCACCATCGCGCTCTCCAAGGAGCTGGGCCTGCCGCTGGCCAACCACAAGCTGGAGACCCTGGCAGCGCACTTCGGTGTCGTCCAGCAGCGGGCCCACCACGCGCTGGACGACGCGCGTGTGCTGGCCGAGGCGTTCCGGCCCAGTCTGCACGCCGCCGCGCACGGCGGTGTGCGGCTGCCGCTGCTGGAGTGCCGCCCGCTGACCGAGTGGTCCGCCTCCCCGACGATCGGCCGGCAGTCCTCGGTGGGGTACCGGCCGGGCACCTGGCGTCCTTCCCGCAAGCGCCCCGCCTGCCCCTACCCCAATCCGGGGCGGTACGAAGAGGGCAAACGCCTCAAGCAGGGCATGCGGGTGGCCTTCTCCGGCGACACCTCGGTCGACCGGGACCTGCTGGAGGACCGGGCCGTCGAGGCGGGCCTGCACGTGGCCACGAGCCTGTCCCGGCTCACCAGCCTGCTCGTCACCAACGACCCCGACTCGGGCACCTCGAAGACGGTCAAGGCACGGCAGTACGGAACGCCGGTGGTCGACGAGGCGGCGTTCGGGCAACTGCTGCGGGACGTGGAACCCGCGACCCCGCAGACGCGAGCGGGAGTCCCGGCACCGGACGGGCGCTGACGGACGTACGGGTGATTGCCGTGCGACTCGCCTCGCGCACACTCGCCCGCGTGGCGACGACGGCACACGCTGTGGCGCATGGCGAGATGTGAAGTTTGCGGCAACGACTACGGAATGACCTTCGAGGTGCACGCCCAGGGTGCCGTGCACGTCTTCGACTGCTTCTCCTGCGCCATCCACCGCATGGCGCCCATCTGTGAACACTGCCGTGTACAGATCATCGGCCAGGGAGTCGAGGCCGACGGTCACTGGTATTGCGGAGCCCACTGCTCCCGCGCCGAGGGAAGGGTGGGGATCGTCGACAAGGTGTGAGCCGGTACCCGCCTGAATGCGCCCCACGACCGAGTTGTACGGTCGTGGGGTGTACCGCTTCCTGTTGACCCGCCAGTGGGTGATCCTCACCCTCGTGGCCCTCCTGCTCATCCCGACGATGATCAGGCTGGGATTCTGGCAGCTGCACCGTCATGACCACAGGCAGGCGCTGAACGAGGTGATCAACGACTCGCTGGCGGCGCAGCCCGTGCCCGCCGAGTCGCTCACCTCGGTCGGCGGGACCGTCGGGCACGACGACCTCTACCGCCGGGTGACCGCGAAGGGCCGCTTCGACACGGCGCACGAACTGGTGGTGCGCCGCCGTACGAGCACGGACGACCAGGTCGGCTACCACGTCCTGACGCCGTTCGTGCTGGACAACGGCAGGACGCTGCTCGTCAACCGGGGCTGGATCCCCTCCCCCGGCTCGCAGACCGCCTTCCCGAAGATCCCCGCACCCGCCGAGGGCGGCGAGACCACGGTCACCGGACGGCTGATGCAGGACGAGACGACAGCCGCGAGCGGCATCAAGAACGTCAAGGGCCTGCCGGACCGCCAGATCATGTTGATCAACAGCAAGCAGGTCGGCACGCTCCTGCGCGGGACGGGCGACGGGTCCGCCAAGGAGATGCTCGGGGGCTACATCGAACTGACCTCGCCCGCGCCCAAGGGCGGCAGCCCCGAGTTGATCCCGTCGCCCAAGGAGGACAGCAGCTGGATCGGCCTCGGCGACGTCAACCTGCCGTACGCGGTCCAGTGGTGGCTGTTCGCGGCTGCGGTCCCCCTCGGCTGGCTGATCCTGATCCGTCGTGAGGCCCGGGAGCGGGCGAAGGCGACCGAGGAGACGCGCGAGGAACCGGCCCCCGCCGCGGTGGCCTGACCGGCCGCGTCCGGCGTCGCGCGGCCGGACTGTGCGCGCCGCGGACCCGTCGCCCCCGGAAGGAACGCGGCCGGGGCGACGAGAGGATGTGCGGGACGCACGAAACGGGGATGGCGTGCGGGGCGGACGCGAGCGTCGGGGCCGGGCGGAGCACCCGTCCCGCGGCCCCTCGGCCCGGCTGCTGGGACCGGAATCGTCCCCCGCGAGCTCCGGTGGGGACCACCCTCGCCCTCCAGGGGACGAGACGGCAGGATGGGGGCCATGGATCTTGGACTGAAGGACCGTGTGTACGTCGTCACCGGCGGCACTCGCGGGCTGGGCAACGCGGCCGCGCGGGAGCTCGTCGCCGACGGGGCGAAGGTGGTCGTCACGGGCCGCGACGAGGAGCGGGCCGCCGATGCCGCCGCCGCACTGGGTGCGAACGCGATGGGCATGGCCGTCGACAACGCCGACCCCGGGACGCCGACCCGGCTGATCGCCACGGCTCGTGAGCACTTCGGCGGTTTCGACGGCATCCTCATCAGCGTCGGCGGCCCGCCGCCGGGCCGTCTCGCCGACAACACGGACGAGCAGTGGACGGCCGCGTTCGAGTCGGTCTTCCTCGGCGCGGTGCGGCTGGCCCGCGCCGCCGCCACGGAACTGGGCGGGGGCGGCGTCATCGGCTTCGTTCTGTCCGGTTCCGTGTACGAGCCGATCCCGGGCCTGACCATTTCCAACGGTCTGCGGCCCGGACTCGCGGGTTTCGCCAAGTCCCTCGCAGACGAGCTGGGCCCGCGTGGCATTCGCACCGTCGGTCTGCTCCCGGGCCGTATCGACACGGACCGGGTGCGCGAGCTGGACGCCCTCTCCGCCGATCCGGAGGCGGCCCGAGCGGCCAACGAGGCCGGCATCCCGCTGCGCCGCTACGGCACCTCGGAGGAGTTCGGGCGCACGGCCGCGTTCCTGCTCTCTCCGGCGGCGTCGTACCTGACCGGGATCATGGTTCCGGTGGACGGCGGCGCCCGGCACGGGTTCTGACCCACGGGCACGGCCCGGGGGCCCACCCGCTCACGGCGTCAACTCACCCGTTCCGCACGGTGCTTGGCCCCGCGCAGCCGTACCTCGGTGGGCAGCGTCGCGAGTCCGGCCGAGTCGCGGGCAGGGGCCAGTGCCTCGGTGGTCAGCCGCGCTAGCGCGTCCCCGGGGTCCACGTACGGTGCGAGCAGGAGCCGTACCCGTGCCTCGGGGGCGCTGCGACGCCCGGTCAGCAGCACCTGAGCCTCTTGAACGCCGTCCAACCGGCCCGCGTCATCGGCGAGTACGCCCTCCAGGGCACGCCCGCGCAGCAGGGCACCCGCGCCGTCCCCGGTGTCGACGAGGACCTCGGCGAGCCGACGGCGGCTCAGCACTGCCGACAGCCACCACACGGCGAGCAGCACAAGGACGGTGAGCGCGGCGATCACGGTCGGCCACCACCAGCCCTCGTCCCGCCACCGGGTGCGTTCCGCGTCGCTGAGCAGGACGTCGTGCGGCCCCCGGTGGATCCACCACGACGGCGGAGTCACCCCCAGGCCGATGGAGAGCACGGACCCGCCGAGGACGACGAGGACCAGTCCGATCAGCCCGATCAGTACACGGTTGACGATCCGTAGCACCGCGCCTCACCCCTTCCGTCCGGTCCGTCGCACATGCACCGACAGCCCGGGGGGCCGGGCGAGCCCGAGTCCCCGGACGGCGTCGGCAAGAGTGGCATCCAAGTCGGCTCGTACCTCGTCGAGTTCCCGGAAGTGCGACACCGCCCGGACGTCCGCCCTTCTGCGTCCCATACGGACGCGCACGGACTGCACACCGGACACCTCCATGGCCCGGTCGCGCAGTACGGTCGCGGCGGCATCCCGGTGCAGCCGGGCCCGCACATCGGCGTGCGCCGGACGCATCGTCAGCACACCACGCAGGCCGGGGGTCGCGGCGAGCACCAGCAGCCACAGGCCGAGGACCACCGCCACTGCCGCGCCGACCAGCACCCAGGTGTCGTCGAGGGGCCGTTCCGCGAGCTCCCGGACGAGGACCTTGCGCGCGTGCAAGGCGGACCGGTCGGCCCGGACGGCCGTGATGTCGTACAGGGCGAGGATCGCGCCGGTCAGGAGGACCAGCGCCACGACGCCCGCCGGGACGCGGCGCAACGACCAGAAACGGCCGCTGCGTCCGTGCGCGCCGTCCACCGGCTCGTACGCCGCCGCGGACGTGGACTGACCCAGTCCGCCGTCCGCGGTCTTCTCGATGACCGGGAGCCTCTGCGTGCTCTCGCGGCCCTGAGCTTCGCTCATTGCGTCCTCCCGTGTGCCGGGCCGGGATGCAGCCGCGCCACCTGGACGGCGACCTCGTGCACCTCCATCCCCGCCAAAGCGCCTACCCGCTCAATGACCCGGCGACGCACCGCACCGCACTGGCCGCCGATGTCGGAGGGGTAGCCCAGCTCGAGGCAGACCTGGACGCGCGCTGTCCCCATCGGGGACTCCCCTGCTCGAGCCGGGTCGAGGGCGGGGTGCTGGACGACCACGGTGGCCTGCGGCGGCGCGGCCTCCGGCGGCAGCGGACCCAGCGCCTCGTGCGCCGCCTGCGCGGCGATCTTCGCGACGACCAGGTCGGCGACAACGGTTGCGCCGCGCTCGGCCGGAGCGACCACGCCCGGGGGCGTCGGAGCCGCGCCGCTCCGCTCACGCTCACCGGTCCGGTCGTGCACGCGTCACCGCTCCCGGTCGTCGCGGGTACGGAAGAACTCGTCGACGTCCAGGTCCCCTTCCAGGAAGCGGCCGACGACGAAGCCGACGGCGCCGAGGGCCGCCACGAGCAGGAACGCGCCGAAGCCCCCGAAGTACCCGGCGAAGCCCAGCGCCATCCCGGCGATCATGCCGATCACGGCCAACCCCATGCTGCGCTCCTCAGCTCACGGTGATTCGGCTACTGGAGCCGCGCCTCCGGCTCCTCGTCCCGTTCGTCGGGCAGTTTCACATCGCTGACCGCGATGTTGACCTCGACGACCTCGAGTCCGGTCATGCGCTCGACCGCCGCGATGACGTTCTCGCGCACGGCGCGGGCCACGTCGGCGATGGACACCCCGTACTCGACGACGATCTCCAGGTCGAGCGCGGTCTGCACCTCGCCGACCTCGGCCTTCACGCCACGCGTCGCCTTCGAGCCCCCGGGGACCCGGTCACGCACGGCACCGAAGGTGCGGCTGAGCCCGCTGCCGAGGTCGTGCACACCGGGCACGTCACGCGCCGCCAGTGCGGCGATCTTCTCCACCACGCCGTCGGCGATGGTCGTCCGTCCCCGTATCGCGGGATCGCCGCCTCCACGCCGGGTGGGCTTGCGGGTCTGCAACGGCTCCGCACCCTCGGAGGTCGTCGCCGACCGGTTCCGCTCGGTCATCTCGGTCATCGCCGTACGTGCCCTTTCGGTCGTCCTCCCTCACCCACCGTAAGGGCGCTTCCACCCTCGCGCCCCGGGGATACGGCAGGCTGGAGGAATGACGGTGGACCGGGAGGCGCGCACGGTGCGACGGTGGGGCGCATCGGGACTACTGCTGCCGCTGGGCGGCACACACGACGGCGCCTGGATCACCGAGAGGGCAGCCTGCTCGGCGTTGCGGGCCGGTGCCCTGCGGGTGCCCGGGGTGCGGCTCGACGAGGTGCGGATCACGCCCGCGGCTCCGGCGGAGTCGTACGAGCCCACGGTGCCGCCCCCGCCGGGCGCACTGCCGCCCGGGCCGCTGCGGCTCAGCGCGGAGTGCGCCGTCGTGGCACAGCCCACCGCCCCGGACACCCTGCCTGTCCCGATGGCTGCCGCCCGCCTCCGCGCGGTCCTGGCGAGGACGGCGGCGGAGGGTCTCGGGCTGATGGTGACGGACGTCGACCTGCGGGTGACGGACGTGCTGGACGAGGAGCCGTCCCGGGTGCCTGGACGGGGACCGACGCCGGCGATGGGGCCCGACCCGCCCTTCGAGGCCGACGAGTCGGCGGTGGCCGAGGCCGCACGGTCCGTCCCGGGCGTGGTCCGGCTCATGGCTGCGCCCGGGGCCCATGGCCGGACAGTGCGCATCGAGGAACGGCAGGGCGACAGGTCGCTGCCGCGCCGCCATGTCCGGGTGCGACTGGCGGTCGCGGCGGACCGACGGGCGATCGACGTGGCCCGGGCTGTGCGGGGAGCGGTGGCGGAGGCGCTGCTCGACCGTCCGTCGGTCGCCGTCGTCGTGACGGCCGTCGAGTCCTGATCCGAAGTGCGACGGCCCCGGCGTCCCCCTACTCGCCCACCCCGGCCAGGTCCCGCAGCCGACGGGCTTGCGCGGCCCGCTCGGCGGCACGCTGTTCGTCGTACGTCCGCTCCTGCGCCCCGCGCAGCAGTGCCTTGGTCTCGATCACGGCGTCCCGGGGGGCGGCGAGCAACGCGGACGCCAGGTCCCGCGCCGTGTCGTCGAGCTGCTCACGCGGCACGGCGATGTTCGCCAGCCCGGTGTTCACAGCTTCCTCGGCCAGGACGAAGCGGCCCGTCGCACAGATCTCCAGTGCGCGGGCATAGCCGACGAGGCCCACCAGTGGATGCGTGCCGGTGAGGTCCGGTACCAGGCCGAGGCTCGTCTCGCGCATGGCGAACTGCACGTCGTCCGCTACGACACGCAGGTCAGGGGCGAGGGCCAGCTGGAATCCCGCACCGATCGCGTGCCCCTGCACGGCGGCGATGGACACGATGTCGTTGCGCCGCCACCAGGTGAACGCCTCCTGGAATCCGGCGATGGCGTCGTCCAGCTCCGTGTCGCTGCTGCGCGCGAGATCGGTGAAGGACGGTTCCCCTACGACCCCCTCGGGCGTGAACATCTGCCGGTCGAGCCCCGCCGAGAACGACTTGCCCTCGGCACGCAGCACGACCACACGCACCGAACCGGGCAGCGCGCGCCCTGCCTCCGCCAACGCCCGCCACAGAGCGGGGCTCTGGGCGTTGAGCTTGGCCGGGTTCGTCAGCGTCACCGTGGCGATCGCCGCGTCTACGGTGAGCCGTACGCCGTCCTTGTCGAGTACCGGATCGAGCGAAGCCATGGGGCGCCTCCGATGGGTGCGGTGATGGGTGCGGTCAGGAGAGAACGCCGTACGACGGCATCCATAAGCGACTGCACAGTAACCACCCAGCCGGTCATCCGACCGACCGGGTGGCCACCATCGGATCCGAGGGGCCGCCCGGCGTCAGGCCGACGTGGCCTTCTTGCCCCGCGTCGCCCCGCCACGCCCTCGCAGCGTGACGCCCGACTCGCTGAGCATCCGGTGGACGAAGCCATACGAGCGGCCGGTCTCTTCGGCCAGCGCCCGGATGCTCGCACCGGAGTCGTACTTCTTCTTCAGGTCTGCCGCGAGCTTGTCGCGCGCGGCGCCGGTCACCCGGCTGCCCTTCTTCAGAGTCTCGGCCACCCGTGCCTCCTCATGGGAAGTGCGCTCTGGTCCCCTCATGATCACCCCTCGGAGGCGCGATGGCCACCCATTCGGCAAGGTCCGTGCGACACGGTTTTGACGACGGGAGCACATCCCCGTGAGTGGAATCTTGGATTCCGCCCGGCGGTATCCGTACGCCCGAACGGGTTCATCCGGGAAGCACCAGGTCAGCGACGCAGGACGGCCTAGCCCTTGGGGTGAAAGGGCTAGGTCCTGATTTCGGTGTAGGACACACCCCGGTACGAGGAGATCTCACACAGATGATGGATCACGGATCGGCCGAATGATCCATACGCAGTGGATCATTCATTCGATCAACCGGCTCTGACGGCTCCGCGCACGGGAGTGCTCAGGCCAGGGTCACGAGGTCCGCGTAGTCCGCGCCCCACAGGTCCTCGACGCCGTCGGGCAGCAGGATGATCCGCTCCGGCTGGAGCGCCTCGACCGCGCCCTCGTCGTGGGTGACCAGGACAACCGCGCCCTTGTAGGTGCGCAGCGCGCCGAGGATCTCCTCGCGGCTGGCGGGGTCGAGGTTGTTGGTCGGCTCGTCGAGAAGCAGCACGTTCGCGGACGACACCACCAGGGTGGCGAGGGCGAGACGGGTCTTCTCGCCGCCCGAAAGGACACTGGCCGGTTTGTCGACGTCGTCGCCGGAGAACAGGAACGAGCCCAGCACCTTGCGGACCTCGACGAGGTCCAGGTCGGGCGCGGCGGAGCGCATGTTCTCCAGCACCGTGCGGTCCGCGTCGAGTGTCTCGTGCTCCTGCGCGTAGTAGCCGAGCTTGAGGCCGTGGCCGGGGACGACCGCACCGGTGTCCGGCTGCTCGACACCCGCCAGCAGCCGCAGCAGGGTGGTCTTGCCGGCGCCGTTGAGACCGAGGATGACGACCCTGGAGCCCTTGTCGATGGCCAGGTCGACGTCGGTGAAGATCTCCAGCGAGCCGTACGACTTCGACAGGCTCTCGGCCATCAGCGGCGTCCTGCCGCAGGGCGCGGGCTCCGGGAAGCGGAGCCTGGCGACCTTGTCCGACTGGCGGACCTCGTCCAGGCCGGCCAGCAGCTTCTCGGCGCGACGGGCCATGTTCTGCGCGGCGACGGTCTTCGTGGCCTTGGCGCGCATCTTGTCGGCCTGGGCGTTGAGCGCGGCGGCCTTCTTCTCGGCGTTGGCACGCTCGCGCCTGCGGCGCTTCTCGTCGGCCTCGCGCTGCTGCTGGTACAGCTTCCAGCCCATGTTGTAGATGTCGATCGCGGCGCGGTTGGCGTCCAGGTAGAACACCTTGTTCACGACGGTGTCGACCAGGTCGACGTCGTGGGAGATGACGATGAAGCCGCCGCGGTAGGTCTTGAGGTAGTCGCGCAGCCAGACGATCGAGTCGGCGTCGAGGTGGTTGGTCGGCTCGTCGAGCAGCAGGGTGTCCGCGTCGGAGAACAGGATGCGGGCCAGCTCGATACGGCGGCGCTGGCCGCCGGAGAGCGTGTGCAGGGGCTGGCTCAGCACGCGGTCGGGCAGGTTGAGCGCAGCGGCGATGGTGGCGGCCTCGGCCTCGGCGGCGTACCCGCCCTTGGTCAGGAACTCCGTCTCCTGGCGCTCGTACTGCTTCATCGCCTTGTCGCGGGTGCTGCCCTTGCCGGTGGCGATGCGCTGCTCGTTCTCGCGCATCTTGCGGATCAGCACGTCCAGGCCGCGCGCGGACAGGATGCGGTCGCGGGCGAGCACGTCCAGGTCGCCGGTGCGCGGGTCCTGCGGGAGGTAGCCGACCTCGCCGGAGCGGGTGACGGCGCCGCCGGCGGGGATGCCCTCGCCGGCGAGGACCTTGGTGAGAGTGGTCTTGCCGGCGCCGTTGCGGCCGACCAGACCGATGCGGTCGCCCTTGGCGACGCGGAAGCTGGCGTTCTCGATGAGGATGCGGGCACCGGCGCGCAGCTCGATACCGGAGGCGGAGATCACGGACAGACTCCAGGGCGAAGGGGGCGGGATGGACGGCTGAGGACGTTCCCGCCGTCTAATGCGCGAGGAGAATGGCCATGGGCCCCAGTCTAACGGGGCCGTGCAAGCACTTTTTCGATGTGCGGGCGTTCGGCACTGTGATGCTCGTTGCCCTCCCCGTCGCCCTGTCCACGCGCACCGGGCGCGAAGTGGGGGCGGGCGCGGTGTACGAGGGCGTGACGCGGCCAGGTGTCCCTCGTTCGTGGCATGGCCGGGCGCCGCGGTCCGGGATCGTACGAGGATGGCCTTCGCGGCGGCGGACGGCGCACGACGCATCGGGGGCCGCACTCCGTCCTCCGGCGTCGCCTCGTCTCGTCCATTCGGCACCGGGGCCGTTGTCAGTGGCCGGTGCGAGACTCCATGACAGGCCGAAGTTCCGGCCGGGACACCGGAAGGAGTGATCGGAATGGCGGGCATGGACGGCAGGCGTCCGAGCATCTACCCGACCCTGTTGTACGCGGACGCCAAGTCGGCGATCAGGCAGCTGACGGAGGCGTTCGGCTTCACGGAGCTGTCGGTGTACGAGGGCGAGGACGGCTCGGTGCTGCACGCCGAGCTGGTGCAGGGCAACGGCGCGGTGATGCTCGGCTCGAAGGGCCGGGGAGGACTCTTCGACGAGGCGATGAAGGGCGCGGGCCCGTGCGGGGTGTACATCGTCGTGGACGACGTCGACGCACACCACCAGCGGGCCGTGGAGCACGGTGCGGACATCCTGATGCCGCCGACGGACCAGGACTACGGCTCGCGGGACTACATGGCCCGGGACGCCGAGGGCAACATCTGGAGCTTCGGCACGTACGCCCCAGAGACAGCGGGCTGACCGGCGATCAGCTACCTCCCGTGTGGACCTGGAACGCGGCGCGGCGCACGGCCTTGGCCAGCGCCGGGTCCGGGTGGGCGGCGGCGAGCGCGACCAGGACCTGCACGGTGCGGGGATGTCCGACCGCGCGCACCTCGTCGAGCAGCGCGGGGACGGTGGGCTGCACGGCGGACTCCAAGTGACGTACCAGCAGCGGGGCTTCGCCATGGTCGGCGACGGCGGCGGCGGTGTCGACCCACAGCCAGGTGGCCTCTTCACGGGTGAGCACCTCGTGGGCGTCATCCGGGTCGGTGCCGTCGTGCTCGGCGAGCCAGAGCAGCGCGTAGGGGCGCAGCGGAGTCTCGTCCGCGGCGGCCCGCACGTCGGCCTCGGCGGCGGCCCCGACCACGCGCAGCGCCTCGAAGGCCAGGCCGCGCAGGAGGGCGTCCTCTCCCCGGGCGGCAGCGAGGAGCTCGGTGACGGCGCTGCCGACGGTGCGGGCGGCGAGCCAGGCGCGGTACTCGGCGCGCGCCGCGTTCGGGCGGAGCCGGGCGCAGCCCCGGAGCATGTCCTCGGCGTTCTGCTCGATGTTCCCGGCCGGGCTCTGCGCGGCGACACAGATCTGCTCGAGCTTGACCCAGACCGCCCAGCTGCCGATCGGGGTGAGGGTGGCCTGCCCGTCGGCGCAGGTGAGGGCGCCGACGCAGGCGAGCGCGTCGAGGGCCCAGTCGAGCAGGGGGGCGAGATCGGTGTTCTCGGCGACGGCGTGGAGCGGGGCCTCGACCGGGGCGGGCTGCGGCCCGTAGGGAACCTCACAGCGCTCGGTGCGCAGTTCGCTGACCCGTTGTCCGAGGAGGTCGAGCAGCTGCTCGACCGGGACGGGGCCCGCGGACAGCTGCAGGAAGGAGAGCACCTGTGGCATGGCCGAGACGACCTCGGCGACGGCGGCGTGCTCGCGGTCGACGGGTTCGGGGTAGGCGAGCGACCATGCGTCGAAGAGGGCGACCCAGCCACGCAGCACGGCGGAGTCGTCCCGGTTCCAGGCACGCAGCCGCCAGCCGGGACGGGCGCTGTCGCCGTGCACCTCGACGAGCCCGGCCAGCCGCGCGGTGTCCCAGTCGGCGCGGACCTGAGCCACGGTCAGGCCGAGGTCGGTGGCCGCCCCTTCCGCGGTGGCGTCCGAGAGCGTGCCCCTGTCCTGGGCGGTCGCGCCGTCGCGGCCCGGCCGGAGCGCGGCGTCGGCCCAGTGGGCCACACGGGCTGCGCCGGCCAGCCGGGCGCGGGCCATCCTCGCCAGTTCCGCCGGCGGAGGTGTGCCCTCGGGCGGCCGGGGAGCGGGGCGGCGCGAGCGGTGCTGGGTCACCGCTCGGGGAGCGGCGGCCAGCGGCCGCGGGCGGACGAGTCGGAGCCTGGAGTCGCGCGGGGTACGGGACGTCACGGGTGCAGTCTTCCGGTTGACGGTCCGAAAACCCAAACGGAATGTCACGGCGGCCGACAGGGCCGGCCGACGCCAACGGCCCGGAGAGGGCGTGTGCACGGGGAAAGGGCTTGTCGAAGGGGCCAAACGGAAGGCACTGCGCCGGGGTGGCTCCGGGCGCCGGCCCCGCGGTGCCGAACCGGCGGCGGAGGCGCAGGCGGCGAGGCCCTGACTACATGAGCGGGATCAGAAAGCGCCGCATCGCCTCTTCGTAGGCCTCGGGGTCCACGTTCCACATCGCGCCGTGCGGAGCGTTCCGCACCGTCTGCAGGGTGACCAGGTCACGGCGACGCTCGGCGAGGCGCCGTGAGGGACCCCAGGGGGCCACCGTGTCGTCGGGGCCGTGGAAGACCAGGGCCGGCACCCGCAGCAGGTTCGCTTCCGCGGCGTCCCGGACACCGTCGCCGTACAGACCGGTGCGGCCCTGGGCGGCGCGCACGGCCAGCGGCAGCAGCGCCCCGGGGGTGCGGCGGGCCGCGGCGAGGGCGCGCAGCGTGGCCTCCCAGCTGAGCACCGGCGAGTCGAGGACGAGCCCGGAGATCCGCTCGCGCAGCGGGGAGTGCGTGGCGGCGCGCAGCGCCATGGTGGCGCCGGTGGACCAGCCGTGCAGGACGACGCGCTCCGCGCCGTGGCGCACGGCGTAGCGGAGGGCGGCGTCCACGTCCTGCCACTCGGTCTCGCCGAGGTGGTTCAGCCCGTCCGGGGGCCGGGGCGCCTTGACGTCGCCGCGGTAGGTGATGTCGAGAACCGGGAACCGGAGGCGGCTGAGGAACCCCATGACGTTCATGGGGTGTTCCCGGGTGGCGCCGAGCCCGTGCACGGTGATCACCCAGGTGTCACGGACGCCGGGAACGAACCAGGCCGGCATGGCCCCGAGTTCCCCGGGCACGTCGACGTCGGCGTGGTCGAGGCCGAGGGCGCTGCGCGGGTCGCCGATGTACAGATTCGGCGTGAGCCAGGCCTTGTCGCCGGGTTCGAGCGTGCCGTGCGTGACGCGTTCCAGACGGCGGACGACGGTGTCGGCGGAGTGGGGGGCGGTGTCGAGCACCGGGCCGACGACCGCGTGCGAGCCGTCGCCGGCCAGGCCGTAGGTGCCGGGGCGCTGGGACGCCAGGTCGCGGGTGAGCGCGATCCGGCCGGCCGCCAGGGAGTGCACGGTGAGGCGGGGTTCCGTGGGCAGCGGGCGACCCGGGGGTACCTTGAGCGCGGCGTCGCTGGCGAGGCGGCCCGCGGCGACGCCGGCCGCGCCCGCCGCTATGGCTACGGTGACGGCTGCAGCCGCCGCTTTGACAGTGCGCACCCGTCCAGTCTCCCGGTGGAGCCCGCCCCCGGCCAGTGGACCGACTCCGCCGGTGTCGGCAAGAGGGCCTCCACTGCGGCAACCGCCAGGGACACTCCCACGGGGACAGCCCCCTACGCGCGGCCCTGCCCGTACCCCCGCAACCGCTCCGCCACCTCCGCCACCTGCTCGGGGGTGAGCAGCGCGGGCGACAGACCCGGCACCGACGACGCCGTCAACCACACGCGGCACATCCACTCCAATTGGGCCGTGCGGTCGTAGGCCTGGGTCAGCGACGATCCGTGGGCGATCGTGCCGTGGTTCTGCAGAAGGCATGCGGTGCGGTCGGCCAGTGCGCGGAGCATGTTCTCGGCCAACTCCGCCGTGCCGTACGTCGCATAGGGGGCAACCCGGACAGCTCCGCCGAGCGCCGCGGCCATGTAGTGGATGAGCGGCAGCTCCCGTACCAGGGTGGAGACGGCCGTGGCGTGCACGGCGTGCGTGTGGACGACGGCCCTCGCCGCCGTCCTGCGGTAGACCGCCAGATGCATCGGCAACTCGCTGGTCGGCCGCAGCGAGCCGAGCACCTGCCGTCCGTCGAGGTCGACCCCGACCGCGTCACCCGGCCCCAGCCGCTCGTAGGGCACACCCGTGGGCGTCACCAGCACGGTGTCGCCGACGCGTACGGAGACGTTGCCGGAGGTGCCGACGACCAGACCGTCGGCCACAGTCCGGCGGGCCGTCGCGACGAGTTCGTCCCACGCACGCGCCACCTCGCCCCCCGCACCGGGCGGTGCCGCCCGCTCGTGTCCACCCGTTCCGTCCCCCCGCGCGTCCCGTACGTCGCCACGCCGCTCAGCCATGCCGCGATCCTTCCAGGGGGGTGACCCGCTCGCCGGTGACCGGCGCACTGTAGGGCGGAGGCCGCGGGTCCGTAAGTGTGCATATACCGACATATCCATCACCCCTTGGAGATTGGCCTGCGATCGACCGACTTTCAACGATCTTCCAGTAGCCTCTGGTCGATTTGTCGTGCACGTCGCCATTCCGGGGGGAAACATGGCTCGTGATCGCACACCGTCCCGTCGTCATGCCCGCATCGTCGGCCTCGCATTGTGCGTGACGGCGCTCACTTTGGGGGGAACCGCCCTGGCGGAGACCTCGGTCTCGGCCGCGGGCAAACCCAAGGGACACGACGTCTCCTCGCATCAGAAGGACGTCGACTGGGCCGGAGCCCGGGCGAAGGGCGCCCGGTTCGTCTACATCAAGGCGACCGAGTCCACCACGTACCGCAATCCCTACTTCGGCAGCCAGTACAACGGCGCCCGCGCCGCGGGCCTCATCCGGGGCGCGTACCACTTCGCCCTGCCCGACAAGTCCTCCGGCGCCACCCAGGCTGCGTTCTTCGTGCGTCACGGCGGTGCCTGGCGGGCCGACGGCTGGACGCTCCCGCCGGCCCTCGACATCGAGTACAACCCGTACGACAAGAAGCAGAGGTGCTACGGGCTGAACGAGGCCGGGATGGTCGGATGGATCAGGTCGTTCAGCGACGAGATCAAACGGCGGACCGGCCGCCGCCCCGTGATCTACACAACAGCCCACTGGTGGAACACCTGCACCGGAGGCAGCAGCGCCTTCGCCTCGAACCACGCCCTGTGGACCGCCCGCCATGAATCGGCGGACGCAGGGGCGCTGCCCGCGGGCTGGTCGTTCTGGACGTTCTGGCAGTACGACAACAGCGGCAGCCTGCCGGGTGACCAAAATCTCTTCAACGGGTCCCTGAGCCGACTGAAGAGGTTCGCGCTGA
>NZ_JAYWVC010000171.1:0-16949 GCF_036281785.1 Streptomyces chiangmaiensis
GAGAGCGAGGGTGGCCGGTGCCGCGCGAAGAGCGCGGTCCGGTCGCCCTCGTCGTTTTCCCCGCGGCTTCCGCCGCGCGTTGCCGGGGTCGGGAGTCCCCGGCCCGACGGCCGGGGACTCCCGCATGCCTCAGCTGGAGAACAGCATGTGGCCGAAGCTCTTGTGGCGGTGATGGCCGTACTGCCCATGCCCTCCGTGGCCGCCGTGCGGCGCGCCCCAGGCAGGAGCGGCCGGGTAGGCCTGCGGGGCGGGCGGGGGCGGCGGGGCGGCCTGCGTCCACTGGGACTCCAGGCGGGTCAGCGCCTCGAGCTCCCCGTAGTCCAGGAAGATGCCGCGGCAACCGCTGCACTGCTCGATCTGGACACCGTTGCGGTTGTACGTGTGCATCGGCGCATGACACTTCGGACACTGCATGGTCGGCTCAACTCCTCGCCGGTCGGTGGTGCTTCGCCAGGTGGGGACTCACTCCCGTCCTGGCCGGTTGCAGCCTACGTCGTCCATCCTCGTGCCCACTACGGCACTTCGGTGCCCATTCGAACACAGGCGTCGACGACGGCCTGCTCCACCTCGTCCAAAGCACGGTCCGCTGCGACGGACTTGGCGACGGCCAGGGCCGCCGTCTGCACGGTGAGGGCGCGGGCGGGGACGTCGAGCGCGGACCAGGGGTCACCGGCCGGGGGGACGGCCGGCCCGCCCTCTCGCCGGTACGCGGTGAGGAACCGGCTCCACTCGTCCGGCGGAAGCAGCCCACAGGCGTACCAGGCGGCCGGGCGGGCCAGGTCCCAGGCGGGGTCACCCACGCCGAGGTCGTCGACGTCGATGAGGAGCCAGGAGCCGGCGTCCGCGGGGTGGCGTACGAGTTGGCCGAGGTGGAGGTCGCCGTGGCACAGAGTGCGCGCGGATGGCAGGGGAGCCTCGGCGCGCGCCCAGGCCGGGAGTGCCGCCCAGGCCCGCAGGACGGGCCCGGCGGAGCGGTGCGGGCCGGCCGCGCACAGGCGCCGGATCGCACGGGCGGCCTTGGCCGGCCCGCGCATCGGCGGCAGGCCCGCAGGCACGGGTGCCCGGTGCAGCCGGGCTATCAGGGAGGCGGCCGCCTCCCAGGGGGCGGCCTCAGGGCGGTCGGGGTCCACGGGGGTGCCGTAGGGCCAGAAGGTCACGAGACGGCCGTGGAGGGTGACCGGGGTGGCGCGGAGGGGGGCGAGGAGGGTGCCGTGGAGGCGGGTGGCCGTGGCGAGGCGGAGCGAGAGTTCGGCGGGGTCGGTGCCCGGTGCGTGGGCCTTGGCGACGGTGGTGCCGTGGCGGACGACGGTGGCGGTGTCGCTGCGCTCGGCGAGGACCGCGTCGGTCGCCGTGCACCGGCACTCCGCGTCGGCGTTCGAGTGCACCGCGGCGCGTGCTCGTGCGGCGAGTGCGGGCAGGAGTGCGTTCATGGGCCCTCGGAGTGTGCGTACGACTGTGCAGGGAGCGTACGCGGCGGACAGGACAACGCCCGCGCAGCTCCCCAGCTGCGCGGGCGTTTGTGCCGTCCGCCGCACCCCCGTCCCCACGGGGTTTTATGGGTGGATGTCCCCGCCCGGACCGCTCTTCCGGGCCTGGGGCGCCGCTCAGCGCCCCAGCATCACGCCCACGGACGACGCTTGTGTGACCACTGCCTCCCAGCCGCCGAAGGCGTATGCGAGCAGGGCCGCCAGGGGCAGAACCATCGCGGTCGCCACCAACGGGTGGCGACGGCTCCGACGGCGAGTGCCGAACGCGGCGCCGTACGCCCTTCGTCCCTGCGTGCGGATCAGTGTCCGCGGTGCCGTCTGGGCCATGGTCCCTCTCCTGACCGTTGTGCTGTTGTCCTTGGCAGCGGCGGGTGTCTGACCTCGGGGGACGAGTGCTGCACCCGCCGCTTGACCTCAAATCTAGGTGCCGGGCCGACGGAGGGCGTCATGCCCTCGTACCGATTGCCTGGCCTCCCCGAGGATGACCGATGACCTGCGGTGTACTCCCCTGGGTGGAGACGGGGTCCTAGGTCTCGGGGTCTTCCCCGAGCGGACGCCCCGTGCGTCCCTTCTGCTCTGATGCGTCCTCTCGTGGAACCGGCTGCTCCACCAGTGCCAGCACCCGGTTCGCCATGAAGCGGGCCGTGCGCACGACGGAGCCGTTACGGGTGACTTCGCTCACTTCCACGACCCCCCTGCGCACCGCCGTCTCCACCCGGCGGCCCGCCCTGCTCGCCACGACCTCGTAGGTGCGCGTCGTGTCCCCGGCGTCCACGACTATCTCCACACGATCACCCTTCACGGGTTCAATCCCCCTTCCGCAGTGGGAGGTTGGGATCACAGGCGGCACAAGGCCGGCCTGCTCGCGCCTCCCCTGACCACCCCTCAAGTCTCGCACTCCGCAGTGACAATCGATCGGGACGAGAGGGCGCGGCCTCTGCGCGCACCCGGCCGTGGAAACGTAAGCTGTGGCTCGTCAAACGGACCGGGCAGCGGGGATGGACATGGCGATGATGCGCCTGAGGCGTGAGGACCCGCGTGTCGTCGGCTCGTTCAGGCTTCACCGGCGGCTCGGCGCGGGCGGGATGGGCGTCGTCTATCTGGGCTCCGACAAGCGGGGGCAGCGGGTCGCACTGAAGGTGATCCGGCCGGATCTGGCGGAGGATCAGGAGTTCCGGTCGCGGTTCGCGCGTGAGGTCTCGGCGGCACGGCGGATTCGGGGCGGATGCACGGCGCGGCTGGTGGCCGCCGATCTCGAGGCGGACCGTCCGTGGTTCGCCACGCAGTACGTTCCCGGGCCCTCCCTGCACGACAAGGTCGCCGAGGCGGGCCCCCTCTCCGCCGCCGACGTGGCCGCGGTGGGCGCCGCCCTGTCCGAAGGTCTCGTGGCGGTGCACGAGGCCGGGGTCGTCCACCGCGATCTGAAGCCGTCCAACATCCTGCTGTCCCCGAAGGGGCCGCGGATCATCGACTTCGGCATCGCCTGGGCGACGGGCGCCTCGACGCTCACGCACGTCGGCACGGCCGTGGGGTCGCCCGGCTTCCTCGCCCCCGAGCAGGTGCGCGGTGCGGCCGTCACCCCGGCCACGGACGTGTTTTCGCTGGGCGCCACCCTTGCGTACGCGGCGACCGGTGACTCGCCGTTCGGGCACGGGAGTTCCGAGGTGATGCTCTACCGGGTGGTGCACGAGGACCCGCAGCTGCCCGGCATGCCGGACGCCCTGGCCCCGCTCGTCCACGCCTGTCTGGCGAAGGACCCCGAGGAGCGGCCCAGCACGCTTCAACTCTCGCTCCGGCTCAAGGAGATCGCGACCCGGGAGGCTCAAGGGCTCGTGGACGCGCGGCCGGCCGCGCAGGCCGGCGGGCCGGACCGGCCCGCCGGGCGGCTGGCGGAGCAGTACGCCGATCAGCGCACCGTGCGGCGTCCGCAAGGACCGGGCACTCCCCCGCCCCGCGCCAACGGCTCGCGGCCGGGGTCCCGTCCGACGCCGGTTCAGCGCAACGCCACACGCTCCGGCGGCCGTCCTGCGCCCCGCAGCGGCGCCGGACGCCCCGCGCCCCGGACCACCGGCGCCGGACGTCGCCCGGCCAATCCACGGCTGCTGCGCCAGCGGCTGTTCGTCTTCGTGGTGGTGACGCTCCTGGTGGCGCTGGGCATCGCGGCGGCCCAGGGTTGTCAGGGGCCGGCGCGGGGGCTGGGTCAAGGGGGCGCGCGCAAGGACGTAGGACAGGAGCGGGTGTACACCCCCCTCACGGGCGATCCGATGGCCGCCCGGCACGCAAGCGAAGCGAGCGCGGACGGCTGACCGGCGATGGCCGCTGGGCGCCCGCGCCCGAACCCTCGGCGGCCGTCACAGCCCCAACAGGATCCGCTCGAAGAACGCGCGGTCGCCGTCGAAGACCTGGTCCATCGCGAGGAACTCCTCGCCGGTGACCCAGCGCGCCTCGGGGCCGCGTTTGATGACGAGCACCGGGTCGCCGTGCCGGGGCCCCGCGACGATCGCGTGCCGCTGGGCGATCGGGCTCCTCCTCAGGGCCGGGGGCGGCCGGTGGCCACCGCGTAGAAGGCGACCGCCGCCGCCGCGCCCACGTTGAGGGAGTCGACCCCGTGCGCCATGGGGATACGCACCCATTCGTCCGCGGCGACCAGCGCCTGCGTGGACAGACCGTCACCCTCCGCGCCGAGCATCAGCGCGACGCGCTCCATCTTGTGCGGCGCGGTCTCGTCAAGTGTCTTGGCCTTCTCGTCGGGTGTGAGGGCGAGCAGTGCGAAGCCCGCCTCGCGCACCGACTCCAGGCCCTTCGGCCATCTGTCGAGGCGCGCGTACGGCACCGAGAAGACCGCGCCCATGGAGACCTTCACACTGCGGCGGTAGAGCGGATCGGCGCAGTCGGGCGACAGCAGGACCGCATCCATCCCGAGGGCCGCGGCGGAACGGAATATGGCGCCGATGTTGGTGTGGTCGTTCACGGATTCCATGATCACAACACGTCGGGCGGTCGCCAGGAGATCGTCCGCCGTCGGCAGCGGTTTGCGCTGCATGGAGGCGAGCGCGCCGCGGTGCACGTGGTAGCCGGTGACCTGCTCGGCGAGTTCTGGGCTGACGGCGTACACCGGGGCCGGGAGCTCGTCGATGACGTCCCGCATGACGTCGACCCACTTGGCGGAGAGCAGCATGGAGCGCATCTCGTAGCCGGCTTCCTTGGCCCGCCGGATGACCTTCTCGCCCTCGGCGATGAACAGGCCCTCGGCGGGTTCGCGCTTGCGGCGCAGCTCCACGTCGGTGAGACCCGTGTAGTCGCGCAGGCGCGGGTCGTCGGGGTCCTCAACGGTGATGAGATCGGCCACAGGGTGATACTGCCTTGTCCTGGAAGCGGTGCCAACGGCTGGAACGGGCCCGGTTACCCCGGGTTACTCGACGGGGCGCGGAGCGGCCTTCACGACCCGCCCGATGACGATGACGGCCGGCGGCTTCACCTCCTCGGCCCGCACGGTCCCGGCGACCGTCGCAAGGGTGGCGTCGACGCGGCGCTGGGCCGCCGTCGTGCCCTCCTGGACCAGGGCGACCGGGGTGTCCGGGGCCTTCCCGTGCGCGACGAGTGTCTCGGCGATCTTCCCGATCTTGTCGACGCCCATGAGGATCACGAGCGTGCCGGTGAGCCGGGCCAGGGACGGCCAGTCGACCAGGGAGCGCTCGTCATCCGGAGCGACGTGGCCGCTGACCACCGTGAACTCATGTGCGACACCTCGGTGGGTGACCGGGATGCCGGCCGCTCCCGGCACCGAGATCGAGCTGGAGATGCCGGGAACCACCGTGCAGGGGATGCCTGCCGCGGCGAGCGCCTGGACCTCCTCCATGCCACGGCCGAAGACGAACGGGTCGCCGCCCTTCAGCCGCACCACCGACTTGCCCTGCTTGGCGTGCTCTATCAGCGCGTTGTTGATGGCCTCCTGGGCCATGGCACGACCGTAGGGGATCTTCGCCGCGTCGATCACCTCGACGTGCGGTGGGAGTTCGGCGAGAAGATCGCGGGGGCCGAGGCGGTCCGCGATGACCACGTCGGCCTCGGCGAGCAGACGGCGGCCACGCACCGTGATCAGGTCGGGGTCGCCGGGACCGCCCCCGACCAGCGCGACGCCGGGTGTGCGGGTGCGGTGGTGCGGCGCGACGAGCGTGCCGTCGCGCAGGCCCTCGACGACGGCGTCGCGGATGGCCGCGGTGTGCCGGGGATCGCGACCCTTCGCGGCGCTGGTGAGGACGGCGACGGTGACACCTTCACTGTGACCGGTCGCCGGGGTCCACGCGGTGGCCGCGTCGGCGTCGTCGGAGCGCACGCACCACACGCGATGACGCTCCGCCTCGACGGAAGCGGCGGCGTTGGCCTCGGGATCACTGGTGGCGATCAGGGCATACCAGGCCTCCTCGAGATCGCCGGGCCGGTACGGGCGCTTCAGCCAGGTGATCTCCTCCCCGTCCGCCATGGCCTCGACCGAGGGCGTCACCTCCGGCGACACCAGCAGCACATCGGCGCCCGCCGCGATCAGGGCCGGGAGGCGGCGCTGGGCGACCTGGCCGCCGCCGAGAACGACCACACGACGGCCGGAGAGACGGAGCCCTACGGGGTAAGGAGGGTGTTCGGCCATGGAGGTACGGCTCCTCGTCCAGGCGGTGCGGAAGAAGGCCTCTACGGCGTTGGAGTGGCCCTGACGTGGGAATTTTATGTCGGCCCAGCCGGATGGCGTAGGTGGGTTCACCCGGTGCCGTGGCCGGGCGGGCCAGGGAGGACCCGGGCCGGACGCCCGGGTTCCCTGCCGCCTACTTCTCGGTCACCCCGGCCGAGTCGAACGTCGCCACCTCGTGCATCGCCCGCGCCGAGCTCTGGACGAGCGGCAGCGCGAGCAGCGCTCCCGTCCCCTCGCCCAGGCGCAGGTCCAGGTCGACCAGAGGACGCAGACCCAGCTTGTTGAGGGCGGCCACATGGCCGGGCTCCGCACTGCGATGGCCGGCGATGCACGCCGCGAGGACCTCGGGCGCGATCGCGCGGGCCACCAGAGCGGCGGCTCCCGCGCTGACACCGTCGAGGATCACCGGTGTGCGCAGGGACGCGCCGCCGAGCAGCAGGCCCACCATCGCGGCGTGTTCCAGACCGCCGAACGCGGCGAGCACGCCGATCGGGTCGGCAGGGTCGGGCTGGTGGAGTTCGATGGCGCGACGCACGACCTCGGTCTTGCGGGCCAGCGTCTCGTCGTTGATGCCCGTCCCGCGGCCCGTCACCTCGGAGGGGTCGGTGTCCGTGAAGACCGAGATCAGGGCGGCCGAGGCCGTCGTGTTCGCGATGCCCATCTCACCCGTGAGCAGCGCCTTGTTGCCCGCCGCCACGAGGTCGCGGGCCGTCTCGATACCGACCTCGATCGCCTGCTTGACCTCCTCGCGGCTGAGCGCGGGGCCGGTCGTCATGTCCGCCGTGCCCGCGCGGACCTTGCGCG
Organism: Streptomyces chiangmaiensis; assembly: GCF_036281785.1. Lineage (NCBI taxonomy): Bacteria > Bacillati > Actinomycetota > Actinomycetes > Kitasatosporales > Streptomycetaceae > Streptomyces > Streptomyces chiangmaiensis. Next base: position 6,976 of record NZ_JAYWVC010000171.1, read on the forward strand.
GCAGAAGGCCGGGGGTCGCCGGCAGATCGGAGGCCACGCCCACGTCGACGATGCAGACCTCGGCGCCCACCTGATGGGCGAAGGCATTGCAGACCGCGCCGCCGCCGAGGAAGTTGGCGACCATCTGGCCGGTCACCTCCTGGGGCCAGGGGGTGACGCCCTGGGCGTGCACCCCGTGGTCACCGGCGAAGATCGCGACGGCCGCGGGCTCCGGGATCGGCGGCGGGCACTGCCGGGACAGGCCGGACAGCTGCGCGGAGATGATCTCCAGCATGCCGAGCGCGCCCGCCGGCTTGGTCATGCGCTTCTGTCGCTCCCAGGCCTCGCCGAGTGCCTTGGCGTCCAGCGGCCGGATGCCCGCCACGGTCTCGGCGAGCAGGTCGTGCGGCTCTTCGCCGGGAAGCGCCCGACGACCGTACGTCTCCTCGTGCACGACCCAGGACAGGGGGCGACGCTTGGACCAGCCCGCCTGCATCAGCTCGGGCTCCTCCGGGAACTCGTCGACGTATCCGACGCACAGATACGCCACGACCTCCAGGTGGTCGGGCAGGCCGAGGACACGGACCATCTCACGCTCGTCGAAGAAGCTGACCCAGCCGACGCCGAGGCCCTCGGCGCGGGCCGCGAGCCACAGGTTCTCGACGGCGAGCGCGGAGGAATACGGGGCCATCTGCGGCTGGGTGTGCCGGCCGAGCGTGTGGCGGCCGCCCCGCGTCGGGTCGGCGGTGACCACGATGTTCACCGGAGTGTCGAGGATGGCCTCGATCTTCAGTTCCTTGAACTGCTTCGCCCGTCCCTTGGGCAGCGACTTGGCGTAGGCCTCACGCTGACGCTGTGCCAGTTCGTGCATGGTGCGGCGGGTTTCGGCCGAGCGGATGACGACGAAGTCCCACGGCTGGGAGTGACCCACGGAGGGCGCTGTGTGGGCGGCCTCCAGGACGCGCAGCAGCACCTCGTGAGGGATCGGGTCGCTGCGGAAACCGTTGCGGATGTCACGGCGCTCGCGCATCACGCGCAGCACCGCCTCGCGCTCGGCGTCGTCGTATCCGGGCGCCGCCGGACCGGTGGACTCTCGTACGTCTCCCACTGCGGCCGTGCTCTCTTCCTGCTCGGCCGCCCTGGTGTCCAGGTCCTCCGCCTGTTGTGCGGCTACGGACCCCGGGTCCGCGGCAAGCGGCTCCGGGGCGGCCGGCTCGCCCTCACGCGGAGCGGGAACGGTCGGGACCGGTTCCTCCGCCGCCGGGGCGACGGCCGGCTCCTCCTGCTCGGCGGCTGCCGGGACGGGGTCTTCGGCGGCCTGCTCCTCCTGGCCCGGCAGTGGCGGCACGCTCAGGCCGTGCGGCGGGGTCGGGGCCAGGTGCGGTGTGGTCGGCACGATGCCGTCGACGGGCACGAACTGTCCGAGCGAGTGGTCCGCCCCGAAGTCCGACGCGGCGCTGGGCTCGCCAGCCGGTTCAGCACCGGCGTGCTGTTCACTGTGCGTCTGCTCACCGTGCGCCTGTTCGCCGGGCGACTGCTCGCCGTACGCCTGGACGGCGACCGCCCGGGGCGACACGGCATACGCGGACACGCCGACGGGAACGGCCCCGACGGGCTCGGCGAACGCGGGCTGAGGCTCCTCGGCGCCGTGCGGCCCGGACGGTGCGAACTGTGCCCCGGCGTCCGGGAGCCCGGACCTGGTCTCGGCCTGGTCCGGGACGGAGGCCGGGGCCGGGGTGTGCTGTGCGGCGGTGGCCCGGACGTGCCCGGTGACGTCCGCGGGCGGCACCATGACGCCGGACGCGGGGGTGTGCGCGCCGGCCGGCGGCTGGAGCGCGCCGGTGTCGGACACGGACGTGGGCGTGCCGGCGTGCGGAGTGCTGTCCGTGGGCAGCACGTGGTCCGTCAGGGGTGCGAAGTGTGCGGCGTCGGGAAGGTGCGCGTCCGGCACGAAGTTTGCCGCGGGCACCGGTTCCTGAGCGGCCTGCGGGACGACCGGAGCCATCGGTCCCCGCGGCGCCGCCTCCCCGATGTGCGGGATGCCATGGGCCGGAGTGCCGTCCCCGGTGTGTCCGGCCCCGGGCATCGGGACCCCGTGCGGGGTGTCCGGAACCTGGTGGACGGAAGACGGTGCCGCCGCCCCTCTCCGGGTGTCCCGCGGCGCACCCGCGATGTCCTGCGGCTCGTGGCCGACGGGTGTCCCGGGGACCTCGAAGGCATGGGAACCGGCCGGACTCCCCAGCCCGTGGAGCGTGCCGGATCCCTCCGCGACCGCGGACACGGCCTCGGGGGCGGCGGGTGCGGGGAACAGTTCGGGCGCCACCGCCGGAACGACCGTTTCCTCAGCCGTCGCCTCGGGAGCGACCGGCGGCACGGTCTGGGTCTGCGGCGAGGCACCCCACGGCACGGCACCCTGCGGGGAGTTCTCCCCGAACCGGGAGACGTCGAGGTACTCGGGACCGGTCGTCGGCGGCCCGGAGGGGCGCATGGGCGCGTCCGCCGGTCCACGGTCGGCGAGTGAACGCACGAGGCCCGAGGAGACGTCCGGGGTGGGCGGCCCGAGGTGCAGCGGGCGGCGCTGCGGCGCCGGCTGCGGTGCGGGCGCGGGAGGCGGTGTACGGACCGCGCCGACGTCGATCGAGCCGCTGTCCCGGCCGGACGCCTCGTGCGGTCCCGGCTCGGGGGGGAACGGCGCCGGCTGCGGCATCTCGTTGCCCCACGCACCCTGCTGGCCGGGCATCAGAAGCAGGTCGTCGTCATCCGCGGGGGTGTCGGAGTGGTCGAGGTAGGTGTACGCGCCCGGCGCGAGGACGCCCGGCTGTTCCACCATGCCTGCGTTCTCCGGCAGTCCCTCGCCCGGGACCTGGCCGGTGTCGGTCATGCGTATCCCTCGCCCATCGGTTTAGTGCTCCTACGACCAGCTCGCCCGGAACAGCGCGCCGACCGCCCGCAATGAAGAACGAGCGTCTGTGCCCAGCGGCACGAACGACCCGCCGACAATGACGACAAAGCCATTGAACGGCATTCTTCCGGTCACCCGTCCGTCGCGTCAGCCTGATCCACGACGGCCCGCTGTGGACTGCGCCACGTTGCGCGCCCTCCGGTTCTGCCCTACCACACTCGTCCCAAAAGGGGTGCGCTTTCCGGACATTGGCTGACGAAGTGCCGGATCACCCAAGTGCGGTACAACGGTCGGCCAGCCTACCGCGCGGGTAGGACAACAGGATCACGGGGCGCGTTCGGGCAATCGCCCGCTGAGCATGAACGCGACACTCCGCTCCTTCTCCGTCCAGGCCCGCGTGTCGAGTTCGACGGACTGCAGCAGGGCGCACTCGACGTCGTAGCCGTGCTCAGAGAGGTCCCTGCCGACGAGCTCGGCCTCGTCGCGGGTCGCGGCGTACGCGACGATGCACTGCGGTCGGCGGTCGGCGACGGCCGAGACGACCGCGGCTCCGCCGCCGCCGACGCGCACGACGTCCGGTTCGGGCAGGTTCTCCAGGATGTGCGGGGCCGTGCCGTGCACGACCTGGAGCTGGACTCCGAAGCTGCGGGCGACGGCCATCGTGCGGCCGCAGGCGTCCGGGTCGCGGTCGACGGCGATGACGGCGGCCCCGCAGCGGGCGGCCTCCACGGCGAACGCTCCGCTGCCGCTGCCGATGTCCCACACCAGGTCGCCCACCCGTGGGCCCATGCGGGCCAGTTGGGCGGCGCGCAGCAGATCCGTTTCGCCTTCGCCGAGTCCGCCGCCGTACGCCTCGGCGGGCAGCGCCCAGCCGCGCGGTCCCGCGCCTGGGTCGCGGCCGGCGATCCAGCCGCCGCCGTCGGCCGCGGTCACGGGTCCGCCGATCACGATGACGACGTTGGGATCGCGCCAGGTGTGGTCGGGCGCCTTGTCGGAGGTGACGACCGTGACCTGTTCGCGGTCGGTGCCGAGCTCCTCGCAGATGACGAAGGTGCGGTGGACCCCCTCGAGCAGCAGGCCCAGCTCCGCCGGCCCGGCGCCCGGCGAGGTGAGAACCGCGACTTTGGTGTGGGCCCGGCATACATTCACCGCGCGTCGCAGGGTGCGGCGGTGTGCGACGACCACCTGGGCATCGTCCCAGGGCATACCGGCGCGCGCGAAGGCGGCGGCCACCGCGGAGACGGCCGGCACGACTTCGACCTCGAGGCCGAACTCGGGGGCACGCAGGGTGCGTACGACACCGAAGAAGCCCGGGTCGCCGTCGGCCAGGACGACGGCGGTGCCTCGGTGGGCGGCGATACGGCGGGCGGCGAGGGCGACGCTGCCGAGCCGGATGCGCTCGGCCGTCCCCGGCACCTCGGGAAGCGCGAGGTGGTGGGCCGCTCCGGCCACGAGCGTGGCGGCTCCCAGGGCGGAGCGCGCCGCGGCCGTCAGCGGCGAGCCGTCCCAGCCGATCACCGTGACGCGGTCGGCCATCGTCGTCAGTCTCCAGGAGGTTTTGCGCAGGTCGTCAGGGGCAGCCCGCACGGCGGGCTCCGTGAGAGTACCTGGTACGGCTGGACGTGTCCCTCACGGGTTCGGCCGGGCGGAGCGGTCCCTCGAGGTCAGTTCCAGTTCGAGAACGACGTGAAACCACCGGTGTCGGCCAGTTCCTCGCTGATCCCGTCCAGATCCTCCGGCAACAGGCTCCAGACGATCACGTCGGTGCGCACGTCGGCCCACTCCCCGCTCTCCGTCCTGCTGCGGGCTATCCAGGCACCGCGCAGGACGCCCTCGCTGATGCAGCCGATCCTCTGGGCGACCTGCTGGGAGGCGGTGTTGTCGGCCGCCGTGCGCAGTTCGATCCGTTCGAACTTCTGATCCCCGAAGAGCCATTGTGCGGTGGCGATCGCCGCCTCGGAGGCGTAGCCCTCGCCGCGGGCCCAGGGCGCGACGACATATGCGATCTCACTGGAGCGGACGCGCCAGTTCGTGTTCTGCAGGTGCACGATGCCGACGAGGCGCTGGGTGAGAAACTCCGTGACCGCGAAGACGATGCCGCGGCCCTCAGTCCGTTCGGCAGGGGCGAGTTCGGTGATCCACTGCCGGGCGTGGGCCTCGGTGTAGGGGTACGGCACGGAGGTCCAGGCGGTGACGAGCTCGTCGTTCATCATCTCGGCGAACGCGTCGATGTCCGACTCCTCGAAGGGGCGCAGTACCAACCGCTCCGTGCTGATGGAGACGTTGGGAAAGGTGCCAGTCATGCGCCGCTCCATAACCTTCGGAAAACCTTCAAGGCCTGCTGAACTGCCCAGCATGCAGCATGAAAGCCCTCAAGCACACCACGGGGCCCTCCCCACCGCCCAATGGGTGTGGAGAGGACCCCGGGGGTTGGTCAGAAGGACGGCAGGACCGAGCCCTGGTACTTGTCCTCGATGAACTTCTTCACCTCGGGCGAGGTGAGGAGCGTGGCGAGCTTCTTGACCCGCGGGTCCTTCTCGTTGCCCTTCTTCACCGCGAGGAAGTTGCCGTACGGGTTGTTCTTCGAGGACTCCAGGACGAGGGCGTCCTTGGCGGGCTTGAGGCCCGAGGAGATGGCGTAGTTGCCGTTGATCACCGCGGCGTCCACGTCGTCCAGGGAGCGCGGGGTCTGGGCCGCCTCCAGTTCCTTGAACTTCAGGTTCTTCGGGTTCTCCGTGATGTCCTGCGGGGTCGCTTCGCTGCCCACGCCGCTCTTGAGCTTGATGAGGCCGTTGGCGTCGAGCAGCTTGAGCGCCCGCGCCTCGTTGACCGTGTCGTTCGGAACGGCGACGGTCGCACCGCTCTTCAGCTCGCCGACCTTTCCGACCTTGTGGGAGTAGAGGCCGAGCGGCTCCAGGTGCACCGTGACGACGGGCACGATGTGGGTGCCGTTCTTCTTGTTGAAGTCGTCGAGGTACGGCTGGTTCTGGAAGTAGTTGGCACCGACGGAGCCGTCCTCGGTCGCCGTGTTCGGCGTGACGTAGTCGGTGAACTCCTTGACCTCCAGGTCGAGGCCCGCCTTCTTCGCCAGGTTCCTCTTGACGAAGTCGAGGATCTCGGCGTGCGGCGTGGGGCTCGCGGCGACGACCAGCGGGCCGCTGTAGTCGGAGGAGGCGGAGGAGCTCTCGCCGGAGCCGCAGGCGGTGAGCCCGAAGGCGAGGGCTCCGGCGGCGAGGACAGCGGTGGTGATCTTGGCGGTGTTACGCACGAAAAGTGCCTTTCCTTATGGGTGGTGCGACCCCGTCGTGGGTGAAACGGGGAGATGGGGGGTTAGGCGGCCTTGCTCACATCGGCCGAGGCCGCCTCGACGGCGGCCGGTGCAGCGGGCGTCCCGTCCTTCAGCAACCGCAGCCGCGGCGCGACGGACGAGCGTCCGCCACGGCGGTGGAGCGCGCGGGCCACGTAGTCGCCCGCGAACTGAATGAGCGAGATGACGACGGCGAGGATCGCCACGGTGATCCACATCAGCTGGGTCTCGAAGCGCTGGTAGCCGTAGCGGATGGCGATGTCGCCGAGGCCGCCGGCGCCGACCGTGCCGGCCATCGCCGAGTAGCCGATGAGGGCGACCACCGTGGTGGTGGCGGACGAGATCAGCGAGGGCAGGGCCTCCGGTACGAGGACCTTGCGCACGACGGTCCAGGTGTTGCCGCCCATTGCCTGCACGGCCTCCACGAGCCCGCCGTCCACTTCGCGGACGGCTGTCTCGACGAGACGGGCGAAGAACGGGATCGCGCCGATGGCGAGCGGCACGATCGCGGCCTCGCGGCCGATCGTGGTGCCGGTGATCGTCCGTGTGAAGCTCATCAGCGCCACCATCAGGATGATGAACGGCATCGAACGGGCGATGTTCACGATCTGCCCGATGACCTTGTTGGCGACGATGTTCTGGAGGAGTCCGCCGCGGTCGGTCAGCACGAGCAGAACGCCGAGCGGGAGACCCCCGACGACGGCGATGACCGTGGACCAGCCGACCATGTAGAGCGTGTCCCCACACGCCTGGGACAGCAGCGGCTGCATCTCGGACCAGGTCACTTGGCACCTTCCTTCACCCGCGCGGGTCGCTGTGCCTGCTGGTCGAGGACGTCGATCTGGAGACCCTGTTCGCGCAGGAAGCCGATCGGCACCACGTTCTCCTCGTAGGGGCCGGGGAGTTCGATGCGCATCCGGCCGACCTGCTTGCCGCCGACGGTGTCCATCGCGGCGCCGAGGATCGAGATGTCGATGTTGTACGTGCGCGCGAGCTGGGAGACGACGGACCGGGTGGCAGCGTCGCCGTGGAAGGTGACGTCGACGACGGTGCGGTCGTCCCCGGACGCGTCGCCGCCGACGGGGAAGAGTGCAGCGGCCAGTTCGGAGCCGGGGGTGGCGAGCAGTTCGCCGACCGTGCCGGATTCGACGATGCGGCCCTTGTCCATGAGGGCGGCCGAGTCACAGATGCTCTTGACGACGTCCATCTCGTGGGTGATGAGCAGAACGGTCAGGCCGAGCTGCCGGTTGAGGTCGCGCAGCAGCTGCAGGATGGAGCGGGTGGTCTCCGGGTCCAGAGCGCTGGTCGCCTCGTCGGAGAGCAGCACCTTGGGGTCGCCGGCGAGGGCGCGGGCGATGCCCACGCGCTGCTTCTGACCCCCGGAGAGCTGGGCCGGGTAGGCGCCCGCCTTGTCGGTGAGGCCGACGAGGTCGAGCAGCTCCAGGGCCTTGCGGGAACGTTCCTTCCCGGACTTGCCGAGGATTTCGAGAGGCAGCTCGACATTGTCCTGGACGGTGCGCGAGGACAGCAGGTTGAAGTGCTGGAAGACCATGCCGATACGGCTGCGGGCCTGCCGCAGCTCCTTGCCGGCGCGCGGTCCGCGGCCGGCGAGTGCGGTGAGGTCCTGGCCGGCCACGGAGACCGTGCCGGAGGTGGGGCGTTCTAGGAGGTTGACGCAGCGTATGAGCGAGGACTTTCCGGCGCCGGACTGGCCGATGACGCCGTACACCTCGCCTTCGCGTACGTGCAGGTCGACGCCGTCGAGGGCGGTCACCTCGCGGCCGCGCGAGCGGTAGACCTTGGTCAGGCCGGATGTGGTGATCACTGGGTTTTCCGTCACTGTCGAGTGCAGGGCGTGGATGTGCGCCGGCACGGGTGCATGCGTGGGAACGCGGCACGGTTCTCGCGATGGCGGTGGAACCGAGGAGAACAGGTGCGCGGGGTGCGGTCCCCCAGGCCGTTCAGGCAGTGGGGGAGGCTGAGTCACGTACGACGCGGGCGTACGGACATGCCACTACGGACTCGCTTCGGGGCGCGAGGCTCTGGTTGGTACGCGGGCCCTCTAGCAGGCGCACATTCGACACATACAACGAGCACCGGGCGTCATGGTCGCCTCGGTCGCAAGAGTGCGGCTGCTCGTCGTGGTCATGGGATCAAGTAAATCAGACGTACGGCCGGGAGATACCACGGCTGTCCGAATAGCGGACAGCCGTGGACGTCCTCAGTCCCGTGCGGAGATCTCCACCGCATGGCCGGTGACCAGTGCGGACAAGGCCGTGAGGTCCTTCACGACCAGGTCGGCGTCCAGTTCGTGGGAGCGGTGCGTTGTGGCCAACGCCACGGTCGTCATCCCGGCGGCGCGGCCCGCGGCCAGCCCCGCCGGGGCGTCCTCGAACACCACACAGCGCGACGGTTCGACGCCCAGCTCACGGGCGGCGAGGAGGTAGGGCTCCGGATCCGGCTTGCCGCGGGTGACGTCTTCTGCGGTCACCAGGGTCTTGGGCCGGATGCCGACGGCCTCCAGCCTGGCCTCGGCAAGGCGGCGCGTGGCGGAGGTGACGACCGCCCAGCGGTCGGCCGGCAGCGCGTCCAGGAACTCCCGGGTGCCCGGAAGGAGATGAACTCCGCCGTTCGGCACGTCCTCGACCTCCAGACGCTCGATCCGCGCGACGGCCTCCGGGACGACATCGGCGGGCAGCAGGTCGGCGGCTATCTCCCCGGCCGTACGGCCATGGAGCTGGATGCGCCCGAACGCCTCCGCGGTGACCCCGTACTCCTGCGCCCAGCGCGTCCAGCACCGCCTCACCGACTCGAGGGATGAGACGAGCGTCCCATCGTTGTCGAACAGCAGCGCGTCAGCATGGATCTTCATGCCCTCGACCCTACGCAGGCAGCACGGGGGCGAGCGCATCGGGTCTTTTGGACCGTAATAGGGTCGCGGCATGCTTGATGCCCTGACGCTGGCGACCGGCGTCGCCGCGCTGCTGCTCGCCGCCTGGTGCGGCTGGGCGGCCCACCGCGATCAGCCCACTAAGGACTGGCACTTCATCGGCATGGCCGTGGTGACAATGCTGGCCGTGATCCAGCTGATCGTCGGCATCGTCCAGTTGGCGCGCGGCGAGAAGCCGGAGCAGGGCACGACGATCTTCGTGGCATATCTGCTCGGGGCCTTCGCCTGTATCCCGGCGGCGGGATTCATGTCCCTCACCGAGCGCACGCGGTGGGGTTCGGTGACGGTCGCGGCCGGCGGTGTGGTCCTCGCCGTGCTCGAGGTGCGGCTCTATGACATCTGGGGAGGCTGAGATGACGGCCACGGAGGAGAAGCCGGTCAGGGCACGGCTGATCGGCGGACCGGGCATGCTGCTGGTCTGGCTGTACGGCGTGATGGTCGTCGGCGCGGTGTCGCGCTCGATCGTGCAGATCTCCACCCAGTTCGACAAGGCCCCGCTGGCGTACTCCCTGTCCGCGGTCGCCGGAGTCGTCTACGGGTTCATCACCTACTCGCTGGTGCGCGGCGGCGAGACGGCCCGCAGGGTGGCGCTCGTGTGCTGCGCCGCGGAACTCCTGGGGGTGCTGACGGTCGGCACCTGGACGTTGGTGGAACCGTCAGCGTTCCCCGACGCGACCGTGTGGTCGGACTACGGCATGGGGTACATCTTCATCCCCGTGCTGTTGCCGCTGTCGGCGATGTACTGGCTCCGCAAGGCGCGTACGGAACAGGGCCCGGCGGCTTCGCGCGGCTAGTGCTGTGGCCGGAAGGGTTTGCCGGAAAGCTCGCGACGTCCT
>NZ_JAYWVC010000172.1:0-16583 GCF_036281785.1 Streptomyces chiangmaiensis
CCAACGCCCAGGTTGCCGAGTACTTCGGTGAGGCCCCGTCCAACGCCAAGGCGTGCGACGAGACCAGCGACAAGAACTTCTGCACCACCTTCCACGCCGCGGACACGGCCTACTGGAAGAACGTCGCATTCTGGAACACGCCCATCGAGCAGTGCCTCGACGGCCGTACGGACGTCAAGTGCGTGCCGTACGCCAAGTGGGTCCAGGCGTGGACCGAGATCAAGGGCTGAGGGCACCACGATGACCGCCACCCTGCCTGCCGCCGGACGGTCCCCCGTCCGGCGGCTCGCCGGGCTGCTGCACCGCCGTCCAAGGCTGCGGCTGTCCCTGCTGCTGACCGCTCCCCTGCTGTGGCTGGCCGTGCTGTATCTCGGCTCGCTCGCCATCCTGTTCGTCTCGGCGTTCTGGACGACGAACTCCTTCACCTCCGAGGTGGTGAAGGTCTGGTCGACGGACAACTTCCACGCGCTGTTCAGCACGCCCGTCTTCCGCCAGGTGATCCTGCGCAGCATCGGCGTGGCCCTGGCCGTCACCGCCCTGTGCGCGGCGATCGCCTTTCCGCTGGCCTTCTTCACCGCGCGAGTCGCCCGGCCCAGGTGGCGGCCTCTGCTGGTCGTCGCCATCCTCACGCCGCTGTGGGCGAGTTACCTGGTGAAGGTGTACGCGTGGCGGCTGATCCTGTCCCAGGGCGGGCTCGCCGACTGGATGCTGAAGCCGTTCGGCCTCAGCGGCCCGGGCTTCGGCCTCCCGGCCACGGTCATGACGCTCACCTACCTCTGGCTGCCGTACATGATCCTGCCGATCCACACGGCGCTGGAGCAGCTGCCCGCGGGCCTGCTGGACGCATCGGCCGATCTGGGGGCGCGGCCCGGCCGCACCTTCCGCTCCGTCGTCCTGCCGATGGTGCTGCCCTCGGTCGCCGCGGGCTCGGTCTTCACCTTCTCCCTGAGCCTCGGCGACTACATCACCGTGCAGATCGTCGGCGGCAAGACCCAGTTGATCGGCAACCTCGTCTACTCCAACATCGAGCTCAACCTGCCCATGGCCGCCGCCCTGGGCACGGTCCCGGTGGTGGTCATCGTGCTGTACCTGCTGGCGATGCGCCGCACGGGCGCGCTCAGCAGCCTCTAGAAGAGGTCCCTCGTCATGCAACTGTCCCGTTCCGCGCGTATCGCGCTGCGCATCGCGGCCGGAATCGGCTTCGCGGTCATCTACGTCCCGCTCGCGCTCGTCCTGGTCAACTCCTTCAACCCCGACCGCAGCGCGAGCTGGCCGCCACCCGGCTGGACGGTCCACTGGTGGTCGGTGGCCTGGGAGAACGCGGGAGCCCGCAACGCGCTGTGGGTCTCGGTGAAGGCGGGCCTCGGCGCCACGGCGATCGCTCTGGTGCTCGGCACGCTGATCGCGTTCGCGGTGGCCAGGCACCGCTTCTTCGGCCGTGACGCCCTCTCCTTCGTCGTCGTGCTGCCGATCGCGCTGCCCGGCATCGTCACCGGCATCGCCCTCAACTCGGCGTTCGGTACGGTGCTCGAGCCGCTCGGCGTCGGCCTCGGCCTGTTCACCGTGATCGTCGGACACGCCACCTTCTGCATCGTCGTCGTGTTCAACAACGTGGTCGCGCGACTGCGCCGTACCGCCGGCACGTACGAGGAGGCGGCGATGGACCTGGGGGCGGACACGTTCCGGGCCTTTGTCGACGTCACCTTCCCGCTGGTGCGTTCGGCGCTGTTCGCGGGCGCGCTGCTGGCCTTCGCGCTGTCCTTCGACGAGATCGTGGTGACGACGTTCACGGCCGGACCCGGCATCGAGACCCTCCCGATCTGGATCTTCAACAACATGACCAGGCCGCAGCAGGCCCCGGTCGTGAACGTGGTGGCGGCGGTGCTCGTGCTGCTGTCGGTGATTCCGATCTACATCGCCCAGCGGCTGTCGGCGGACACGGCCACGGAGAGCCGCATCTAGAGCGAGTGGTCTGCGGCGCGCTCCGCGCCGCAGGCATTCGGGCCGCTGTCGACGACCCCGGCCCGGGGATGCGCCTCGCCGGATCGATGGGCATTGATCTTCCTCATCACGCAAGCGGCTTGCATTTCTTGCGCTATTCTTGCGCGCATGACGCGACGACTTGCTGAAGTGGCGAAAAAGGTCGGGGTCAGCGAGGCCACGGTCAGCCGGGTGCTCAACGGCAAGCCGGGTGTCTCCGAGACCACCCGGCAGTCGGTGCTCTCCGCACTCGACGTCCTCGGCTACGAGCGGCCCACGCAGCTGCGCGGCGAGCGGGCCCGGCTCGTCGGGCTCGTCCTCCCGGAGCTGCAGAATCCCATCTTCCCGGCGTTCGCCGAGGTCATCGGGGGCACGCTGGCACAACTCGGACTGACTCCCGTGCTGTGCACCCAGACCAAGGGCGGCGTCTCCGAGGCGGACTACGTGGCGCTGCTGCTGCAACAGCAGGTCTCCGGCGTCGTCTTCGCCGGCGGCCTGTACGCGCAGGCCGACGCTCCGCACGGCCACTACCGACTGCTCGCCGACCGGAACATCCCGGTGGTGCTGGTCAACGCGGCCATCGAGCACCTCGGTTTCCCCGGCGTCTCCTGCGACGACACAGTGGCCGTCCAGCAGGCGTGGCGCCACCTCGCCTCGCTGGGGCACGAGCGGATCGGGCTGGTGCTCGGGCCGGGGGACCACGTCCCGTCAGCACGCAAGCTCGCGGCGGCGCGGGCGATCGCCGGGGAGCTGCCCGACGAATTCGTCGCCCGGACCATCTTCTCGATCGAGGGCGGACACGCGGCGGCGGCCAAGCTCATCGACCGGGGGATCACCGGCTTCATCTGCGCCAGCGACCCGCTGGCGCTGGGGGTGGTGCGGGCCGCCCGCCGCCGGGGCCTCGACGTCCCGTCGCAGATATCCGTCGTGGGCTACGACGACTCGGCGCTGATGAACTGCACGGAACCGCCTCTCACCACCGTCCGGCAGCCCATCGAGTCGATGGGGAAGGCCGCCGTCGAGTTGCTGAACGCACAGATCGGAGGCAGTTCCGTACCGGCCGACGAGCTGCTGTTCGAGCCCGAACTTGTGGTCAGGGGGTCGACTGCGCAAGCGCCTCGTTTCTGAGATCCGGTCTGCTGTCGAATAATTTCAGATTCTGCGCGACATCTTGCGGCCTGCTGCTGTCGGTGCTTGAGTGTGCGGCGCCCACTGCTCCTGCCCGAAGGGGTCCACCGATGAGAAGCACCGGGATTCGCCGTACCTTCGTCGCGCTCAGCGTCTGTTCGCTCGCCCTCGCCGCGTCCGCATGCGGATCCGACGGTGACTCGGCGAGCGGCAAGACGCGTGTCACGGTCAACTGCGAGCCGCCCAAGAGCGCCAAGGTGGACCGCAAGTTCTTCGAGGAGGACATCGCGTCCTTCGAGAAGAAGAACCCGGACATCGACGTCGTCGCCCATGACGCGTTCCCCTGCGAGGACCCCAAGACCTTCGACGCCAAGCTCGCGGGCGGTCAGATGGAGGACGTGTTCTACACGTACTTCACGGACGTCAAGCACGTCGTCGACACCGGGCAGGCGGCCGACATCACCTCGTACGTCAAGGAGTTGAAGAGCTACAACACCCTGCTACAGCAGCTGCGGGACATCTACACCGTCGACGGCAAGGTCTACGGCATCCCGCGCACCGGCTATTCGATGGGGCTGATCTACAACAAGAAGCTCTTCGAGAAGGCCGGCCTCGACCCCGAGAAGCCTCCGGCCACCTGGGAGGAGGTCCGCGCCGACGCCAAGAAGATAGCCGCGCTCGGCAACGGGACCGTGGGCTACGCCGACTACAGCGCACAGAACCAGGGCGGCTGGCACTTCACGGCCGAGCTGTACTCGCAGGGCGGGGACGTCGTCAGCACCGACGGCAAGCAGGCCACCATCGACACCCCCGAGGGCCACGCCGTGCTGCAGAACCTGCACGACATGCGCTGGACCGACAACTCCATGGGCAGCAAGCAACTCCTCGTCATCAACGACGTGCAGCAACTGATGGGTTCGGGGAAGCTCGGCATGTACCTCTCCGCCCCCGACAACATCCCGATCCTGGTGAAGGAGAAGGGCGGCAACTACAAGGATCTCGCGATCGCCCCCATGCCCGGCGGCAAGGGCACGCTGATCGGCGGGGACGGCTACATGTTCAACAAGAAGGCCACCCCGGAGCAGATCCGGGCCGGACTGAAGTGGCTTGACCACATGTTCCTCGCTCCGGGCAAGGGCTTCCTCGGCGACTACGCGCGCGCCAAGCAGAACAACGCGCCGGTCGGCCTCCCCGAGCCCCGGCTGTTCACCGGCGCCGCCGACGCCAAGGACCAGGAGGTCAAGAAGGCCAACGCCAACGTTCCGGTGGAGAACTACCAGTCCTTCCTCGACGGCAACCAGGCGCTTCAGATGAAGATCGAGCCGCCGAACGCCCAGCAGATCTACTCCGTTCTCGACGGTGCCGTCTCCGCCGTCCTCACCAAGAAGGACGCCGACATCGACCAGCTCCTCGAGGACGCCTCCGGCAAGATCGACGGCATCCTGGCCCGGGGCTGACGGCGATGACGAAGACGGCTGCACGGAGGACCGCCTCGGCGGTCCCCGTACACCCGGTCCCGGCGCCGCCTCCGGTAGGGGGGCGGAGGCGGCGCCGTCTCGCCGGCCAGGCCCGCGCATACGGATTCCTCCTCGGCGGGCTGGTCTGCTTCGCCATGTTCTCCTGGTACCCGGCGATCCGCGCGCTCGTGATCGCCTTCCAGAAGTACACGCCGGGATCCCCGCCCGAATGGGTCGGCACCGCCAACTTCTCCCGTGTGCTGCATGATCCGGAGTTCGGCGCCGCCTGGCGCAACACACTCGTCTTCACGCTGCTGGCTCTGCTGATCGGCTTCGCGGTCCCCTTCGTCCTGGCCCTCGTCCTGAACGAACTGCGCCACGCCAAGGCGTTCTTCCGGGTCGTGGTCTACCTGCCGGTGATGATTCCGCCGGTGGTCAGCGCCCTGCTGTGGAAGTGGTTCTACGACCCGGGAGCCGGCCTCGCCAACGAGGCGCTCCGCTTCCTGCACCTGCCCACCTCGAACTGGACCAACGGCGCCGACACCGCCCTGGTCTCGCTGGTGCTCGTGGCGACCTGGGCCAACATGGGCGGCACCGTCCTGATCTACCTGGCCGCGCTCCAGTCCATCCCCGGCGAGCTGTACGAGGCCGCCGAACTGGACGGCGCGAACCTCCTTCAGCGCATCAGGCACGTGACGATCCCGCAGACCCGGTTCGCCATGCTCATGCTGATGCTGCTGCAGATCATCGCGACGATGCAGGTCTTCACCGAGCCGTTCGTGATCACCGGCGGCGGCCCGGAGAGCGCCACGGTCACCGTCCTCTACCTGATCTACAAGTACGCCTTCCTCTACAACGACTTCGGCGGTGCCTGCGCGCTGAGCGTCATGCTGCTGGTGCTGCTCGGCCTCTTCTCCGCCTTCTACCTGTGGCTGACCCGCTCCGGAGGGGAGGACGCATGAGTACCCGGACCCTCGTCTCGTCGGCCGCCCTGGCCCGACCGCGCGGCCGGGCGGTGTACTGGACCGTGTTCACCGGCGTCGTCGTGCTGTTCACGCTCGCCTTCCTGTTCCCCGTGTACTGGATGATGACCGGCGCGATGAAGTCGCCGGACGAGGTGGCCGAGACCCCGCCGACACTGATCCCACGGCACTGGAACCTGGGTGGCTACACCGACGCCTGGGACCTCATGCAGCTTCCGCAGCATCTGTGGAACACGGTCGTCCAGGCCGCCGGAGCCTGGCTGTTCCAGCTGGTGTTCTGCACGGCCGCCGCCTATGCGCTGTCCAAACTGAGGCCCGCCTTCGGCAGGGTGATCCTCGGCGGCATTCTCGCCACCCTGATGGTCCCGGTCCAGGCGCTGGTGGTGCCCAAGTACCTGACGGTGGCCGATCTGCCGCTGCTCCACATCAGCCTGCTCAACGCCCCCCTCGCGATCTGGCTCCCCGCGGTCGCCAACGCCTTCAACCTCTACCTCCTCAAGCGGTTCTTCGACCAGATCCCACGGGACGTCCTCGAGGCCGCCGAGATCGACGGCGCCGGCCCGCTACGCACTCTGTGGTCGATCGTGCTGCCGATGTCGCGACCGGTCCTCGGCGTGGTGTCGATCTTCGCGCTGGTCGCGGTGTGGCAGGACTTCCTGTGGCCTCTGATGGTCTTCTCCGACACCGACAAGCAGCCGATCAGTGTGGCCCTGGTCCAGCTCTCGCAGAACATCCAGCTGACCGTGCTCGTCGCCGCGATGGTGATCGCCAGCATCCCCATGGTCGCGCTGTTCCTCGTCTTCCAGCGGCACATCATCGCCGGGATCAGCGCGGGCAGCACGAAGGGCTGACACGCCCTCCTCCCCGAAACAGAAAGGCATGCACAGTGGGACAGCCCACCCCTGCCCGGAAAGACAAGGACTGGTGGCGCTCCGCCGTCATCTACCAGGTGTACGTCCGCAGCTTCGCGGACGGCGACGGGGACGGCACCGGGGACCTGGCGGGCGTCCGCGCCAGGCTGCCGTACCTCGCCGAACTCGGCGTGGGCGCACTGTGGTTCAACCCCTGGTACCTGTCACCGATGAAGGACGGCGGCTACGACGTCGCCGACTACCGCGCCGTCGACCCCGCCTTCGGTACGCTCGCCGAGGCCGAGAAACTGATCGCCGAGGCGCGGGAACTGGGCCTGCGCACCATCGTCGACATCGTGCCCAATCATGTCTCCGACCAGCACCCATGGTTTCAGGCAGCGCTCGCCGCGGCACCCGGCAGCCAGGAACGCGAACTGTTCCACTTCCGGCGCGGACGCGGTGCGGGCGGTGAACTCCCGCCCAACGACTGGCCGTCCCAGTTCGTCGGCTCCACCGAGCCCGTGTGGACCCGGCTGCCCGACGGCGACTGGTACCTTCACCTGTTCACACCCGAGCAGCCGGACCTCAACTGGGCCCATCCGGCCGTCCGCCAGGAGCACGAGGACATTCTGCGTTTCTGGTTCGAGCGTGGCGTGGCGGGCGTGCGCATCGACTCGGCGGCCCTGCTCGCCAAGGATCCCGCCCTGCCGGACTTCGTCGAGGGCCGCGACCCCAGCCCTTTCGTCGACCGCGACGAACTCCACGACATCTACCGCTCCTGGCGGGCGGTGGCCGACGACTATGACGGAGTCTTCGTCGGGGAGGTGTGGTTGCCGGACGCCGAACGGTTCGCGCGCTACCTGCGCCCCGACGAGCTGCACACGGCGTTCAACTTCTCCTTCCTCTCCTGCCCCTGGGACGCGGCGCGCCTGCGCAGCTCGATCGACACGACGATCGCCGAGCACGCCCCGGTGGGTGCCCCCGCCACCTGGGTGCTGTGCAACCACGACGTGACCCGCACGGTCACCCGGTACGGCCGTACGGACACCGGCTTCGACTTCTCCGCCAAGGCCTTCGGCACCCCCACCGACCTCGCCCTCGGCACCCGCCGGGCGCGGGCCGCCGCACTGCTGTCCCTGGCCCTGCCCGGCGCGGTCTACGTCTACCAGGGTGAGGAACTGGGGCTGCCCGAGGCCGATGTGCCCGTGGACCGCATCCAGGACCCGATGTACTTCCGTTCGGGCGGCACGGATCCGGGCCGTGACGGCTGCCGGGTCCCGCTGCCCTGGGCGGCCGAGGCGCCGCACGCCGGTTTCGGCTCCCGTGAGGAGCCATGGCTGCCGCAGCCGGCCGACTGGGCGACATACGCCGCCGACCTCCAGGACCGGGACCCCGGCTCGATGCTCGCCCTCTACCGCGAGGCGATCCGGCTGCGCCCCGCGTTCGGGGACGGCCCGCTGACCTGGCTGCCCGCCCCCGAGGGTGTCCTCGCCTTCACCCGGGCCGACGGCGTGAGCTGCGTGGTGAACCTTGCCGGCACACCCGCCGACCTCCCCCCGCACAGCCGGCTTCTCCTCGCCAGCGACCCGTTGGACGACCGGGGCCGGCTGCCCCAGGACACGGCGGCCTGGCTGCACGTCTGAGCCGCTGTGCCCCTCGACACCATCGTGACGTCTGCTCCAGTGAGTATTCGAGCCCGCGTACGACCATAGATACTCGTTCCGCCCAGGGTGAGCGCGCGCTCACCGGGCCGTGCGGCTCCAGAGCCGGTCGGCGCCCCTCGTAGCCCGCCCGGACCAGCAGGCGCGCAACCCTGGCATGCGTGCGGCAAGGTGTTGGGGGAGGTTTCGGGCACATCCGTCTGCCGGCCGCGCCCCACGGCATGCCGCCAGGAACGCGTGTCCACCGGGGCCGAACAGCAACGTAGGGCGCGCCGGGAGGATTTATGCACGAGAAGCTGCTGAGCAGGATCGCCGACGAGCTTCTGCGCCTGCGCCACGACTCGTCGCACTCCTCACAGGACCGGACCGCGCCTCCGGGCTTCGGGCTGGACCGTGTGCTGGTCAGCGACTTCGTCGCCGGTTCGCTCGACCCGCAGCGCGAGGCGGAACTCGCCGACCAGGTGGCGCGGCTGGTGCCGTTCCACTGGGGCCTGCCCAACACACTCGCCTCGGCGATGTCGGAACTCATCGAGCACCTCGGTGGTCAGAGCCGGCTGATGGTCTGGCTGGACCGGTACCCGGGTCTGCCGCGACTCGTGGCGCGGCTGTACGTCCTCCTGGGTCTCCTCGACGGATTCAGCGAGAACACCGCGGTCGTCGGCGCCCTGCGGGAGTTCAGGGAGCGGACGCCCTATCCGCCGGGCCTCAAGGGCTGCCTGGTGCCGGAAACGGACGACGAAACCCTCGCCGGCATCGCCTTCAAGATCGAGGAGCTGCTCGGCGACGGCCGGAGAAAGGAGGCCGTCGAGCTGTCGCTGGCCACGGCGGCGTGGCTCCAGAAGGTGGCGCCGCGTGCCGAGGAACTCGACCCCTCCGTCGGTGACATGGGTGAGCTGATGGAACACGTCCGTCACGACATCCAGGCCGAGGCGGTCAGTGCCTGATCCTCGACCATGGCGGCCTCTTCAGTGCGGCAATCGGGATGGGAACTCCTCAGGTTTGATCGTGGGGCCTCTCTCGATCTTCACGACGGGGATGACGTCGCCGTCGTACCGGACAACCGGTGTCGCCACCACACCGTAGGAATCGAAGTCCCCTCTGCGGGCACGGCTCCGCCCTGCGGCGGGCTCGACGGGGCGGATCCCGCCGGCCGCGGCTCCCCGTCGCGTCGACGTCGGCGTTGCGCTACTCGACCACGGCCTCCGCCGGGCGCACCCGGACGGTGGCCGAGCGAGCGCGAGGCGGCAACCTATCCGGACAAGTAGCTGCCTGGGAAGACCACTCCAGCTCGAGTACCTGCGGTTCAGTGCAGTGTCGGCAGCACGTGCTGCGCACAGGAACACCACTTGTACCGGCGACTTTCACATGCGCGCCATCGAACCCTTCCTTGACGTTTGTTGCCCTTGGAACACTCGCTGCGCGGACGTTTCCTCATGTTCCGGCCATCCGCACCAGGATGAGAGGTCCATCAGTCATGACCGAAGTCAACCGGCGCAGATTCCTCCAACTCGCAGGCGGTACCGCCGCGTTCACCGCGCTCTCCAACAGCATCGAGCGCGCCGCGGCCCTTCCCGCGCACCACCGCTCCGGCACGATCGAGGACGTCGAGCACATCGTCGTCCTCATGCAGGAGAACCGCTCCTTCGACCACTACTTCGGCACGCTCAGGGGTGTCCGCGGGTTCGGTGACCCGCACCCGGTGACTCTCCGGAACGGCAAGTCGGTCTGGCATCAGTCGGACGGGTCGAAGGACATCCTCCCCTTCCGCCCCGAAGCCGACGACCTGGGTCTGGCCTTCATCCAGGACCTTCCGCACGGCTGGAACGACGGCCACGCCGCCTTCAACGGGGGCAAGTACGACCAGTGGGTGCCCGCCAAGTCCTCGACGACGATGGCGTACCTGAAGCGTGAGGACATACCCTTCCACTACGCGCTCGCCGACGCCTTCACCATCTGCGACGCATACCACTGCTCGTTCATCGGCTCCACCGACCCGAACCGCTACTACATGTGGACGGGCTACACGGGCAACGACGGCAAGGGCGGCGGTCCGGTCCTCGGCAACGACGAGGCAGGCTACAGCTGGACCACCTACCCCGAGCGCCTGGAGAAGGCCGGGGTCTCCTGGAAGATCTACCAGGATGTCGGCGACGGGCTCGACGCGAACGGCTCCTGGGGCTGGATCCCGGACGCCTACCGCGGCAACTACGGCGACAACTCGCTGCTCTACTTCAAGCAGTACCAGAACGCCCAGCCCGGCGACCCGCTGTACGACAAGGCCCGCACCGGCACCGACGCCCGCACGGGCGAGGGCTTCTTCGACCAGCTCAAGGCGGATGTCAAGGACGGCAAGCTGCCGCAGATCTCCTGGATCGTCGCCCCCGAGGCCTTCACCGAGCACCCCAACTGGCCCGCGAACTACGGCGCCTGGTACGTCTCCCAGGTGCTCGACGTCCTCACCTCCGACCCGAAGGTCTGGGCGAAGACGGCCCTGTTCATCACCTACGACGAGAACGACGGCTTCTTCGATCACCTGGTCCCGCCGTTCCCGCCCGCCTCCGCCGCGCAGGGCAGGTCCACGGTCGACGCAGGCCCCGACCTCCTCGAGGGCGACGCCTCCCATGTCGCCGGTGCGTACGGGCTCGGCCAGCGCGTGCCGATGCTCGTCATCTCGCCGTGGAGCAAGGGCGGCTACGTCTGTTCCGAGACCTTCGACCACACGTCCGTCATCCGGTTCATGGAACGCCGCTTCGGCGTGCACGAGCCGAACATCTCGCCCTGGCGGCGTGCGGTCTGCGGTGACCTGACCTCGGCGTTCGACTTCTCGCGCAAGGACACCAAGCCGGTGTCGCTCCCGGCCACGGACGGCTACGAGCCGCCGGACCACGACCGCCACCCCGACTACGTGCCGACCACGCCCGCCCACTCGGTGCTGCCCAAGCAGGAGCGAGGCCTTCGGCTCAGCCGCCCGCTCAGGTACGCACCCCTCGTGAACGCCTCCGCGGATGCCACCGCCGGGAAGCTCACGCTCACCTTCGCCTCCGGCGCGCACGCGGGTGCCGCGTTCCTCGTCACCTCCGGCAACCGCACCGACGGCCCGTGGACCTACACCACCGAAGCCGCCAAGACGGTGTCGGACACCTGGGACTCCGCGTACTCCGGCGGCTCGTACGACCTGACCGTGCACGGCCCGAACGGCTTCCTGCGCGTCTTCAAGGGTCCCGGCAAGCAGGCGGGTCCCGAGGCCACCGCGAGGTACACCGGCGACGACGTCGAGCTGACCCTCGTCAACGGGGGCTCCCGCACGGTGAAGCTCAAGGTCGCCAACGGGTACGGTGGGAAGACGAAGACGTTCACGGTACCGCCCCGGGCCACCGTGAAGTACACCGTCGACCTCGGGGCGAGCAGCCGCTGGTACGACCTGACCGTGACGTCCGACGCCGACCCGTCCTTCCTGCGCCGTCTCGCGGGGCACGTCGAGAACGGACGGCCGGGCACGAGCGACCCCGCGATGGTCACGGAGTAGACATGCGGCGAACGCTGTACGCGCGGAGGGTCCACTGTTGCGGGGGGCTGGCCGGGAACCGGTGCGGTCGAGGTAGTGTGCCCGGGTGACCACGCAATCGAACACTCCTGCAGGCTGGTACCCGGACCCGCACGGCGCGCCCCAGACCCTGCGGTACTGGGACGGTGCCCAGTGGACCCAGCACACCCACGCGGAGGCACCGGGCCAGGCTTCGAACCAGGTGCCGCAGCAGGCGTACGGTCAGCAGGCCGCGGCGCCGGATCCGCGCGTGCAGCGCCAGGTGCAGCAGCAGGCCGGAGTCGCCCCGAGCGGCTCCGGCGGCGGCACGCTCTTCACCGAACCGGTGCTGGTCGTGAACCAGAAGGCAAAACTGATCGAGCTGACGAACGAGTACAGCGTCTTCGACCAGAACGGCAACCAGCTCGGCTCGGTCACCGAAATCGGGCAGAGCGCGCTGAAGAAGGCCCTGCGTTTCGTCTCCAGCGTCGACCAGTTCCTGACGCACAAACTGGAGATCCGCGACGCCTACGGGCAGCCGCAGCTGGTGCTGACCCGGCCCGCGAAGTTCCTGAAGTCACGGGTCGTCGTGGAGCGTCCGGACGGACAGCCCGTGGGTGAGATCGTCCAGCAGAACATGATCGGAAAGATCAACTTCGCGATCAACGCGGAGGGCCGGCAGGTCGGCGCGATCAAGGCGGAGAACTGGCGCGCCTGGAACTTCGCGATCGTCGACCACGCCGACAACGAGGTCGCCCGGATCACGAAGACCTGGGAGGGCCTGGCGAAGACGATGTTCACGACCGCGGACAACTACGTCCTGCAGATCCACTACCAGCTGCCCGAACCGCTGCTGAGCCTGGTCGTGGCCACCGCGCTGACCGTGGACACGGCACTCAAGCAGGACTCCCGGGGGTTCGGCTGAGCCCCGCCGCAGCTGCACAGGACAAAGACGGCGGCCGGCGCGTGCACAGACGCGCCGGCCGCCGTTTTGTTTCACGCCGTGAGGTGCTCCGGCGGCGCGGGCGCCGCTTGCTGGGGCAGCAGGGAGGGCTCGTAGGGGACCGGCCGGGGCTCCAGCGCGAGCACCGCCGCGACGGGACGGCCCTCGTCCGTGGGTGTCTCGACGGGATCGGGCGCCGACCGAGACAGCGCCAGCACGCCCCATGACGCAATTGCGGCGCCCGCCACCGCGAGGAGCAGGCCCGCCGCGCCGCCCTGGAGGCGTTCACCCAGCAGGGAGAGCCCGATCACCGCCGCGGCGACGGGGTTGGCGAGGGTCACCAGCGCGAGCGGCGCGCCGAGACCGTCCCGGTATGCCGACTGCGACAGCAGCAGCCCACCCGTCGCGAACGCCGCGACCAGCAGCGCCACCACGACGACCTGCGGACTGAGCAGCGATTCCGAACGGTCCGTCGCCGCCACCGTCACCGTCTGGGTGAGCGCCGAGGCGACACCGGAGGCGAAGCCCGACGCGGTCGCGTGCCGCAGTCCGGGACGGGAGCCCGCGGCGGTCCCGCGGGCGGAGCGAAGCCGGGACGTGGGGAGGGTCAGCAGACCGATCAGGGCAGCGGTGGTGCCCGCCACGGCCAGGGCCTCCGGCGGGCTGAGGATGTCGTCGGGTTCGGGTCCGGACGCCGTCACCAGAAGCGCGGCCAGACCGATCAGTGTGAGCGCCGTGCCGCGCCACTCCACCGCGCTGACCCTGCGGCCCGCGGCCCGCGCTCCCAGCGGCACCGCGGCCACCAGTGTGAGCGCGCCCAGTGGCTGGACCAGCGTCAGCGGACCGAACTTGAGGGCGGCCACGTGCAGCAGCGCGGCGGATGCGTTCAGCACGACCGACCACCACCAGGCGGCGTGCCGGAGCAGCCGCAGCACGCCGGCGCCGGAGGTGCGCGCGGCGAGCCGCTCCTGGGCCACGGCCGCGGTCGCGTACGCGACCGCGGAGAACAGGGACAGGACGACCGCGAGGAGCGTGGCGCTCATCGGCCGGCTCCCACCAGGCCCGGGCCATCGGCGTTCGTGGGCCTGATACGCCGCGGCGCCGGCACGGGTCGCGGCACCGCTCCGGTCGTTCCCCGCGAGGTCGGCGACGGGGCGTGGACCACGGTCAGCGCGATACCGAGCAGCAGGGCCGCGACGACGGCGTCCAGCCAGTAGTGGTTCGCCGTGCCGACGATCACCACCAGGGTCAGCAGCGGATGCAGCAGCCACAGCCATCGCCACCGGGACCGGGTCGCCGTGATCAGGCCGATCGCCACCATCAGCGCCCAGCCGAAGTGCAGTGAGGGCATGGCGGCGAACTGGTTCGCCATCGAGTCGGCCGCGGGCCGCGCCCCGTACACAGTCGGCCCGTACGCCTGGCCTGTGTCCACCAGATGGGCCACGTCGAGCATCCGTGGAGGGGCGAGGGGAAACGTGAGGTGCAGTGCCAGTGCGGCACTCGTGAGCAGGGCGAGGATCCGGCGGGCCCACAGGTAGTGCGCGGGGCGCCGCAGGTAGAGCCAGGCCAGGAAGGTCACGGTGGCCGTGAAGTGGACGGCGACGTAGTAGGTGTTCGCGGTGCGGACGAGGGTGTCGCCGTGCAGCAGTGCGGACTGCACGGCGCCCTCGTCGGGCAGATGGAGGGAGCGCTCCCAGTGCCAGACCCGGTGCGCGTTGTGGATGGCCTCACCGGTGTGGCCGTTGGCCAACTGCCGACCGAACTTGTAGACGAGGAAGAGCCCTGCTACCAGCAGGAACTCGCGGATGAGGGGAGGCCGGGGTATCGCGGCTGCTCCGTCTCCTTCAGGCTCGGTACGGGAATGCATCCCCCGGCCCCTTTGCTGACAGTACGTGCGTGGGGTGGTGCGTGGTGAGCCCAGGACAGGACCCACTCGACAGTCGAGTGGGTCCTGTCCAAGGCCCATCGATACGCCAGTGTACCGATACGCACTCGTACCGGTACACTGGCGTATCGATATACTGGTGTGAAGCGGCCCACGGGCCGGGGCCACGACCGAGGAGCAACGTCATGACGTCGCAGGCAGTGGATGCACCGGACACGGTTGCCTCCTCGCGCCGTTCCAAGATCACGCCCGAACGCGAGCGGGAGTTCTTCGACGCCGTTCTCGAGCAGATCCGCTGTTGCGGCTACGAGGCCGTCACCATGGAGGGCGTGGCCGCCAGCGCCCGGTGCAGCAAGTCGACGCTGTACCGGCAGTGGAAGACGAAGCCCCAGTTCGTCGCGGCCGCCCTCAGGGCCACCCGCTGTGTCCGGATCGCGGGCATCGACACCGGCTCTCTGGCCGGGGACCTGCGCGCCGCCGCACGGGCCGCAGCGGAGTGGTCCCGTCGCGACAGCACGCTGTTCCAGGCCCTCGGTCCCGCCGTGATGCAGGACCCGGAGCTCGCCAAGGCACTGCGCGAAGCCCTCGTCGAGCCCGAGGTCAAGGCCCTGCAGGAGATCATCGTGCGCGGCGTGGAACGCGGAGAGGTGCCCGCCGGTCATCCGGCGCTGGAGTACATCCCCGCACAGTTGCTGGGCCTGCTGCGACTCCGCCCGATCTTCGAGGGACGGTACGCGGACGAGGAATACCTCACACGCTTCGTGGACGCGGTGATGCTCCCCGGGCTCGGACTCACATGAGACCCAGGCCGTCGTCCGCGGGATGACCGGACGTCGGCCTGCTCGCGCCGCACCGTGGGGACGGGGGCGGCGCACCACCGGGCCGGGTGGGGTTCCTCTTGAGCGGAGGGGAACCCCGCCCGGCCGCATCGCATCCGGCCGGGCGAAAAACGCGGAGGCGGCTCAGGCGTTCTGACCGTTGCCGCTCGCCGACGACGCCTTGATTCCCTTGGTGATCTGGTCCAGGACGGACGGCGCCGGCGCGTTCGCCCCCACGTCGATGCCGAAACGGACGACGACCAACTGCTTGGCGTCGGCAGGCGACGGGAAGACCAGCGATTCGACGTAGCCGTCAGCGCCGTCCTTGGTGATCGCCTTCCAGCGGACCATGTAGCCCTGCCGGCCGGCCACGTTCACCGCCTTCGAGGCCAGCACCTGATGTGATGTGATTCCGCCGTAGGACGTGCCTCCGTAGGACTCCTGGGCGTTCTTGGCGATGTCCTGCTTGGCCGCCGCCTCGGCCGAGGCGGCCGTCAGCCCATGAGCGTCGGCGGACGCCGAGTACGCCCCGCCGGTGTTGCATGTCTTTGATGTGTCACCGGGGCATTTGTACTCGCCCTTCGACTGGATGGCCGCGCCTCCGTCGGTGATCCCGCCCCTCCAGCCGTCCGGCACGGGGATGCTGATGCCGTTGAACGGGTCGAGGGCGTATCCGTCCTCGGTCTGCGGGGCACCCGGCCGGCCGGGTGCGGGCGTCTGGCCGCCCGAGCCCCCGGAGCCCCCGAACCCGTCCGAACCACCGGATCCGCCCTGGTCGCCGAAGGGACCTCCACCGCCCTGCCCTCCTTGGCCGCCCGCGCCCTCGGAGCCCGCGGAGCTGCGGCCCCCGCCGTCGTGCGCGGTGAGCGCGTACACACCGCCGCCGACTCCCGCGAGGACCACGATCGCCGCCACGACGGCCGCCGCGGTGCGCGTTCCACGCCGCGCCGGGGCGGGGGCGGCACCCGGATACGGGGTGACGCCGAGCAGGGTGCCCGGATGAGCGACGACCGTCGGCGGACCCGACGCGGCGGACGGGTCCGCGGGGCGGGTCCGGTCCGTCCATGCCGTTCCGTCCCACCAGCGCTCGGTGGCGGGCGCGTCACTTGTCTGCCCGGGATCGGGGTACCACCCGGGAGGAGTCACCTGCGTCATGGACCCACCGTAAGAGGCATGCGTGAAAGACGGATGAGAGCGTCCACCGACTGCCGAGGGCCGGCGCGCCGCCGCCGGACTCCGACAGGAGCCTGGCGAGCGGCGCCGCGGCACCCGCCCCGCCCGGAACGCCGGCGCCGCCGGGAACGAATGTCGTTGCGCGGACGTCATTCGATCCGGTCGTCCGGTCGTCCGGTCG